>JAPTUI010000201.1 GCA_028067895.1 Pseudomonadota bacterium
AGCCGGTGCGCCAGGCCATGATCTATGCCAACGTCATCGGCTGCGACCTCGGGCCGAAGTTCACCCCCATCGGGAGCCTGGCGACCCTGCTGTGGCTGCATGTGCTCGCGCGCAAGGGCGTGACGATTTCCTGGGGCTACTACTTAAGGGTAGGTCTAGTCCTTACGCTTCCCGTACTGCTGATCGTGCTGTCCGCGCTCGCCCTGCGTCTGAGTCTCGCGTGACGCGCGTACATGGGCGCGAGCGCCGTCGCACTCCGGGGTCCACGGTCCGCCTGGATCTGCATCAGCCGCCGGCCGACTTGCCTCGGCGAGTGTGCGGCTGTGTCATAAGCCCTGATGCGCGCACTCCGCCACAGCGCCTCACCCGCCAAATCGGGCAAGGCTATTTTCCGCATCGTCGAGGATTCCAGGCGGCCCACGGTGAATCCGTCCAGTGGAGTGCCCCGCATATAGGTTTCCAGCATTTCAGGACATTGCTATGATGTCGCTCATGCCGAACGAGGGCATGGCGATCAGGTTGGCGGTGGGTGAGCGGACGCACCTTGATGTGGACCCGCCTCTGCGTAGATGGGCATAGCCGGGGCCACCCCAGGCTCGCCACCCAGGCGATGCTCTTGCACGTGGGGGTGCAGACGCTGCGCCCACCCCGGGTACCTGTGCTGCGGCTATCCGCAGCGGGGTGCCGGAGAGTTCGATCGCGCGGAGAAGATCACCACCGATAACCGGGTGTTGTTCCACCGCGTGGCCAATACCCTCAACTCCCTCGACATCCGCACGGTGCGGATGAGCTGCGGCACCTGCTACGACCAGCTGCTGGGCTACAAGTTCGAGGAGATCTTCCCGGCTCGCGCATCATCGACATCCACGAGTACCCGATGGAAAAGGACGTGCAGCTGGAGGGGGTCACCGGGGTGCGATATATGTACCACGATCCCTGCCGCTCGCCCATGAAGCGCTACGATGCGCTGAAGGTCGTCAACTCGCTGATGAACGAGGCGTACAACCGCCGTATCGAAACGAACGACCGCTGCTGCGGGGAGTCCGGCACGCTGGCGCTGACGCGGCCGGATGTATCCGCACAAGTGCGGTTCCGCAAGGAGGAGGAGATGCGCGCTGGAACCGAGAAGTTCCCCTCCCCGGGGCGAGTCCAGTCCAGTCAAGGTGCTGACCTTCTGCACCTCGCGCCTTCAGGGCCTGAAGCGCTACAACGAGGACGCCGATCTTGATACGTACTACAATGTCGCTCGTGCCAACGCCAGCGGCATCGAGCGGATGCCGGTCCGAGACCGGCGCCGCCTCAGGATGCGGGAGGATCGATCACGATCGGCTTGTTGAACCGGCTGAAATCGACGACGATGTTGACGCGCTTGCCCTTGATCATCACCCCGTTCAGGATCGTACGCACCGGCAGCCGATCGGCGCCGATGTACAGGGTCTCCGTGATACCGCGCACGACACAGCTGTAAACGTGCACGTTCCTGCCGTGGAGCGTGCGCATGCCGAGGTCACGGGCCGTCTTTTCGAGTTCCGCCTTCGAGGCGCCCGCGAGCGGATCGCTCTTGCTCTTGCTCTCCATCCGCTGCGCGATCAGTGTGCCGTAGCGCGGCGGCAGCTTCACCGCATGGCCGTCGGTGACCATGTAGACGTCCTTGCCGATGATGACTTCCTGAAGCTTGCGGGAGGGCACGAAGCGCCAGCGGTCGGGCGCGGAGTATTCGACGACCAACGTCCGGCCGCTGGCAAGGTGCTCATCGATCTGCCAGGAGGTCGCCTTGAGGAAGACTGCCCGCATCCGGGCAAGGTCGGCATAGGGGCTGGCGAATACCGTGGCGGACAAAGCCAGGCCCGCGATGACGCCGAGGCAAACTCTCTTCATGTTCTGAGCTCTCCCCCTTGCCCATGGCGCGGGCAAGCTCGGTTCCTTTTAACTGTTTCCCCGGGAGACGGCAAGCCCCAGTATTTTCCATTGGCCATCGCTCCTTTCAGCAGCAGCCTCACGAGCTACCCACGTTGTCGATCCGTCAGGGTGGGTGACCGTCCGGGGGAGAACCGCACCTTCAGCGCCTCTTCCCCACCGAACTTCGCGGTATCGCGCCAACGCATTACCGAACTCGGAGCGGCCCCGAGCATACGACTGACCTCGTTGAGCGAGGAACCCTCATCCAGCAGCCGCAAGGCCTGATGGCGCCGTGCTTTGATCAGCTCAGCCGAACCTTTCGGTCGCGGCACCGGCATGCTTCCGCTTGGGGACCCTGCCCGTTGTTGCATTATCTACGAGACGGTCAATAATGCAGGGATTCGTACGCTATGCGACCTACCGCACAGACCACTTACCCGACCGGAACCTATTTACGACAGCATGTGAGGTGCGTGCGCAAGTATGACGAGCCAAATGTCACTCCAGAACCACTTGCTCCAGGGGCTGCCCAGTAAGGCACTCACGAGTTTCCGCGCAGAGTGCCAAGTCGCCCAGCTTACCGCGGGCGACGTACTTTTGGAGTCCGATGAACGCATTCGTGACGTCTATTTTCCGACGCAGAGCATTGTTTCGCTGGTCGCAAAGACAAAAGACGGCGCAACCTTGGAAGTCCTGTTGGTTGGAGACGAGGGGATGATCGGTTTACCCTTGTTGTTCGGGGACAACAGGAAGCATTTTCAGGTACTGGTGCAGAAGTCTGGCACAGCCTTGCGTATGAAGGCCAAGACTTTTACACGCATGGCGAACACCGATCGTGCGTGGCGGGCCAAACTCACTGAATACGCCTTGTTGAGACTGGCACAGCTCGGACAAAATGCTATCTGTGCCAATACCCATCAGATCGACGCACGATTGGCGCGCAGACTGCTGATGATGCGGGATCGCTCACATTCGGATCAATTTTACGCCACGCAAGAATCCCTTGCCAGCATGTTGGGTGTGCGACGTTCGAGCGTGACCATAGTGGCGGTCAGGTTTCAAAAAGAGCATTTCATTGAATACAGCAGAGGAACCATTACGGTCCTCGATCAAGAGGGTTTGGAAAGAACTTCTTGTGAGTGTTATGCGGGGACTCCAAACGGGTGTCCCCATTCATGACACGTCGATTGAATACGCACGATGCAGATCACCGCGAAGTCCATGTATCGAACCAGGCCATAAAGTCACCATCATTCGGCCTGAACCCCTCGCGCAACCTTATCGGCGTGGATGCCGCCTCAACGACCTCGCTCGCGCAGAAATGAAACAGTGCTCGAGAGTCCTACCAGGAGTTCGAGGATTGGGCCGAAGTGCATTTGACGGAGTGCAACGTCGGCACCTGTGAACGGTGGCCAGGAACCGCCTGTTTCTGGGGATTGGGCGCGGTTTTGAGACGACTGCGGGCGCTCGGCTGAGACGCTATCCAGAAAGAGCCCGCTTCTGCTTGCGAAAAGTAGACCCCGGACCGGAGATGCGTGCAGGAGCGGACCCGCCATGCGACGCCGTGTTGGCGTGGCGCGCTACCGGGCCGGTCCTTCCTTGCCAGAAATGACCCGTTGATCAATTGCCTCACCTGATGCAGTGTAGTGTTCGGATTGGTAATGAGGAGAGTGCCCGACGTAGAACCGACACACCCGTTCGCGCGCGCGAAACGTTCGGGTTGGCGGAACGCGTCTACCCGACGCTGAAGAGCGAAGCGATCCTTGCGAACCCCTATGCGAGCGCAACTGAGATGCGCGAGTCGATCGTAGTGTTCAGGCCCGCATCCGTGCGCGTGCTCAATCGCGGCGAGGCGCGCGATCTACACCGGCCGGGTGGCAAGCTACCAAGCCAAGCAACCCGATGAAATGCAGGCCGTAGCGAACGCCCTGAGCCTGCTGGCCAACCTCGTGATGGCCTGGAATACCTCGCGTCGCCGGGATCCGCCCACCTCGCACATCCCTGCGGTCGTCCTTGCTCGGCCAGCGGCTGAAAGGCACCCGTCGACGCTCGTTTACTTGCCGCGGACGCCCTGGCTTACGCCAAATGGCTTCAACGGCACCGTCCTCCACCCGCTTTGCAGGTTATGGACTTCCGTGCCTACCGCGGGCTCGTCGGCCGGCCGCCTCCGGCGGACCTCTCCATGCCTCCTCGGATGAAATGCAGTCGATCCTCGATCGCCGGAACGTGCGGCGCGCAAGCGCTGTGCCACCGGAGCTGATCGGGCGCATCGCGCTCACGCACACCGAAGGGATCAATCTGCGCGGGGTCTTCAGCTTCCCCATCGAGCAGTACGCCGAGCAGCTGCTGCCGTCATTCTCGGCAGCGAAATCTGAGCCCGCGGCAGCCTCGTAGAGGCCCAAAAGCGCGCCGCGAAACACGCCTTCCGCAACGAAGAGAACACCCAATCCGATCAGCCTCTATACAGAGACGTACCCCAAATTTCCCGAGAAAAACACCCTCTCGCTACCGGCACTTTTGGCACCGAAATCAAGGGGGCTCCGGGTCTCGCCCTGAGGGCGGCATTTGCGCGATCGGCCGACGTATCGACGGTGGAACTGAGCCGAGC
>JAPTUI010000151.1 GCA_028067895.1 Pseudomonadota bacterium
CGTTCCTGGCCGCACCCGGAATTCATCAAGCGGACGGTGACTGGCGAGGCGCTCGGGTACTCGTATCACATCGGTCTGTTCATCGTCATTTTGTTCTTCGCGCCGCACATCGTCTTCTTCGGAAGCTTTGCCGGAGTGCGATGGCCGGCGCTGCCGAGCAGCATCATCACCATCTTCGCCGTGATCACACTCACCCTGTTCGTCGCCGTGCTCTCGCGCCGACTCGGACATCCGGTGCTGCGTCGCCTCTCGAATTTCGACGACTACTTCAGCTGGTTCATCGTCGCTCTCGTGCTGGTGACCGGCCTGATGGCGACCGCACACGTTGGTGGTCCATACCAGAGAATCCTTGGGCTGCACATTCTCAGTTTCGATCTGCTGCTCATCTGGTATCCGTTCGGCAAGCTCATGCATTCGTTTTATATCTTCCCGACCCGAGCAATCGACGGTTACCTCATGACTCGAAAAGGGGCGCCATCGTGAATTCCTCATCTGCCGAACTGCGCGCCAACCTGGCGCCGGAAGAGACCCGGATCGGAGAACGGGAGCGGGTTGCAGGTGCAATGCGGGGTTTCGCTCGAGAGTTCGGTGCGCTGAGTGCGCTGCGCCTGGAGGCATGTGTGCATTGCGGAATGTGCGCCGATGCGTGCCACTTCTACATTGCGACCGAGGATCCCCAGTACACCCCGGTGCTGAAGGTCGAACCGTTCAAGCAGGCCTTCAAGCGCGAGGCGGGCGCATTTGCTCCCTTGTTTCGGTGGTTTGGACTGAAGCCGAGGGTCACCGCCGAGGAACTCGAGCGTTGGCAGCATCTGCTCTATGACAGCTGCAATCTCTGTGGGCGGTGCTCGCTGATGTGCCCCATGGGGATCGATATTACAGAGTTGATCGAACAGGCGCGTCGCGGCATGTTCGAGGCGGGACTTGCCCCGAGCGAACTGTACGAAAAGGCTGCGCATCAGCGCCACAGTGGGCAACCGGAACCCACGAACGAGCCGTACCGGGAGCAATTGCTTGCAATCGGACGGCAGTTCGGTGTGGAAATACCGCTGGACAAGCCGCACGCGGAAGTGATGCTCACGGTGCCGAGAACCGACATAGAGCACTACCCGGCAGCGGTTGCCGCTCTCGCCCGCGTCATGGCGCACATGAAGGTGGACTGCACGTTCCGCACCGACGGACTGATCGCAGAAAACTACGGATACTATGCCGGCGGACGCGATTGGCAGCGGCGCATCAGCATGCGCTTGATCGATGAGGCGGTCGCCTGTCGCGCCAAGATTCTGATCGTCCCGGAGTGCGGGCATGCGTACTCGGCGTTGCGCTGGGAAGCAGCTGAACTGCTCGGCCGGCCGCTGCCGTTCAAGGTTCAGCATGTCACGGAATACCTCGCCGATGCGCTCGAGGCGGGCCGGTTGAAACTCCGGCCGGCCGATACGGGCGTGACTGCGTTTCATGATCCCTGCCAACTGGTACGAAAGGGCGGCGTCACCGATGCTCCGCGTCGATTGATGCGAGCGATGGGCATTGAGCCGACCGAGACGGTGCGGCACATTGGTTACAACATCTGCTGTGGTGGCGGCGGCGGAGTCTTCGACATCAAGCGCGCTGCGCCGTTGCGCTACAGGGTTGTCGAAGAGAAGTTCAATGAGATCGATCAGACCGGAGCGCAGACATTCCTCACTAGCTGTTCCGATTGCCGTCGAACCTTCGATGACGGGAAGCAGCACTTCAACTGGCAGCAGACGCCACGCAGCCTGCTGGAGCTGCTCGCCGAGCACCTCCGGAGCGCATAAGAGGGGTATGCGATGAGCACGCAGACGATAGTGGTCGATCCGATCACGCGCATCGAGGGTCATTTGCGCATCGAGGCGCAAATGGATGGAAACGTGATCTCGAACGCGATCAGCTCCGGGACGATGGTGCGAGGGATCGAGATCATCCTGCGCGACCGGGATCCGCGCGACGCATGGGCGTTCGCGCAACGGATTTGCGGCGTGTGCACGCTCGTGCACGGCATCGCGTCGGTACGCGCAGTCGAAGATGCGCTGCAATACGACATTCCGCCAAATGCAAATTTGATCCGAAATCTGATGATTGGCGCGCAATTCGTGCACGACCACGTCATGCATTTCTATCACCTGCACGCACTCGATTGGGTGGACGTCGTCTCGGCGCTGTCGGCGGATCCGAAGGAGACCTCGAGTCTGGCCCAGTCGATCTCGACGTACCCGATGTCTTCACCGGGATATTTCGCAGACGTGCAGCGCCGGGTGAAGACGCTCGTGGAGTCCGGGCAGCTCGGAATTTTTGCCAACGGATACTGGGGACACCCAGCGTATAAACTGCCCCCCGCGGCGAATCTGATGGCGGTCGCGCACTATCTGGAGGCGCTCGCCTGGCAGCGCAGAGCGGCCGAATTGCATGCGATCTTCGGCGGCAAGAACCCGCATCCGAATTTCGTGGTCGGTGGGAGCCCCGTCGGCATCAGCGTGCACGAGACGAGCGGAACCGGCACGACAGCCGTCAATACGGTGGGCTTGGCAAGAGTAGCGGACATCATCGGGCACATGCAGAGCTTCGTCGATCAGGTGTATCTGCCCGATACGCTGGCGATCGCGTCGTTCTACAAGGATTGGCTGACGCCCGGACACGGCGAGGGCGTTGGGAATTTCCTCTGCTACGGGGACTTCCCGGCGAGCGGTATCCCGAATCCGACGCAGATGATGATTCCCCGCGGCGCAATTCTCGGGCGCGATCTGTCGCGAATTCATGAAGTCGACCTGAATGCGGAGGCCGAAATCGAGGAGTTCGTGGCGCACTCCTGGTACGACTACACGAGCGGCAAAGACTCCGGCCTGCATCCCTACGAGGGACAAACCCACCTGCACTACACGGGACCGAAGCCGCCGTATGCACACCTCGATCCGGCGGCGAGCTATTCGTGGCTCAAATCCCCCCGCTGGAAAGGTCATCCGATGGAGGTGGGCCCGCTCGCGCGGGTCCTGATGCTCTATGCGAGCGGGCACGAGCCGACCCGTGAGCTGGCCGATAAGTCCCTGGCGCAGCTGAATGTGCCGCTCGCCGCAATGTATTCGACCCTGGGCCGTACCGCGGCGCGTACGCTCGAGGCGAAGATCATCGCCGATGCCATGACCGGGTGGTATCAGACCCTCATGAAGAATATCAATACCGGCGACGTGCGCACCTTCAATGCGCAGCGCTGGGAACCACAGTCCTGGCCTGCCCATGCGAAAGGCGTCGGATTCACCGAGGCACCCCGCGGCGCACTGGCACACTGGGTCGTGATCGATGACGGCCTGATCAGCAACTACCAAGCGGTCGTGCCGAGCACCTGGAATGCCGGTCCCCGCGATTCCGCGGGCCGGGAGGGTCCGTACGAGGCGTCGCTCAAAGGCCAGTCGCTGGCCGTCATCGATCAGCCGCTCGAGATTCTGCGCACCATTCACAGTTTCGACCCCTGCATCGCCTGTGCGGTCCACCTGAGCGCGCCAAGCGGTGAGGAGCTGCTCCAGGTCAAAGTGATCTGACGCGCACCGGATTCGCAGCCATGCACGAACTCGCGGTCTGCCAGGGATTGCTTCGGGAGGTCCAAGCGGTGGCGCGTGCGCACCAGGCGGACAGAGTGCTCGGGGTGACGGTGCGCGTCGGGCCCCTGTCGGGCATCGAGCCGGATCTCCTCGAAAGCGCCTTTCCGTTGGCGAGCGCCGGGACGAATGCCGCGCAGGCGCACCTCGTGATCGAGCGCGCGGCGGTTCGGGTCCGTTGCCTGAACTGCACCCGGGAGTCGGAGGTTCCCAGTACCCGTCTGCTGTGCGCGAACTGCGGCGAATGGCGCGTCGAGCTGCTGAGTGGCGCGGAGTTGCTATTGACCCGAGTCGAGCTGACCAGGAGCGCCGATGCGTGATTGGACTGTCTTTGCCACCGGGCTGGAGTCGGCTGCACTGGCGCTCGTTCGGCGCGCCTACGCGGCGGGAATGCAGGGCGAATTTAGCGAGCCGACGGCCCCGCTGAACCCGCCGTCGCAGCCGTGCACACTGTACCTGCACGTGCCGTTTTGCGAGTCGCTGTGCCCCTTCTGCTCTTTCCATCGCGTCGCGTATCGGCCGCCTAAAGCGCAACTGTATTTTCAGGCGCTGCGCGAGGAGATTCGCCACTATCACAGACGTGGCTTCGAGTTCAACGAGGTCTATGTGGGAGGCGGAACGCCCACCGTGGCGCCGACGGAACTGGAAACCACCCTCCGACTGGTCCGATCGCTCTGGCCCATCCGGCGTCTTTCCGTCGAGACCAATCCGAACCACTTGACCCCAGAGACGATGGCGCAGCTGCAGCGCTGCGGGGTGGACCGGCTCTCGGTCGGGGTCCAGAGCTTCGATGATGTTCTGCTGCAGGAAATGGGGCGCTTGCAGCCGTACGGCACGGCGGCTGACATCGCGCGGCGCCTGGAGGGCGCACGCGGCCGCTTCAGGACGTTGAAC
>JAPTUI010000657.1 GCA_028067895.1 Pseudomonadota bacterium
GGATCACGCGGTCACGGCCGATGAGCGCACCGTGCGCGGGCAGCCGGTACACGGCGGCCCGGGCGGGCCCGGTGAACACGAGCGCAGACGCGACGAGCAGGCCCGCAGCCAGGGCGGCGCGGGAACGCAGGGACATCAGGGACATGGAGTGAGGGTTCCGGGTCAACACCGCCGGTGCGGCGAGCGCCCGCATTGTAACATGCGCCCCGATGCGCCCGGCCCGCCGCCTCCCCGCCGACTTTTACCGCCAGGACACCCTCACGGTGGCCCGCTCGCTGCTCGGCATGCATCTGGTGCGTGAGGTCGACGGGGTGCGCCGCAGCGGCCGGATCGTGGAAACTGAGGCCTACCAGGGCCCCGAGGACCGGGCGGCGCACTCCTGGCGCGGGCGCACGCCGCGCACCGAAGTGATGTTCGGACCGCCCGGCCACGCCTACGTCTACCTCATCTACGGGATCTGGCACTGCCTGAACCTGGTCACCGCGGCCGAAGGCGTCCCGCACGCGGTGCTGCTGCGCGCGCTCGAGCCGCTCGAAGGTCTGGCACTGCGCACCTCGGGGCCGGGGCTGCTCTGCCGCGCCCTGGACATCGACCGGCGCCTCAACGGCGCCGATCTGACCGGTCCGATGCTGTGGATTGAGCGAGCGCCGCAGAGCGCCCCGGTGCGCATCGGTCGCAGCGCGCGCATCGGGGTCGAGTACGCCGGCGACTGGGCGCGCCGTCCCTGGCGCTTCTTCGATCGCGACTCGCCGTTCGTCTCCGGCCGGCGCACGCCGACCCGGCGCCGCTAGACATCATGGCCCGCCATGAGAGGGCGGGTTACCAAGGTTTCCAAGAGGTCTGCCTCCGGCAGTACCGTGGGTTGCGCACGTTCGTGCGCCGAGCCACATGTAGAGCGCCGCAAGGGCGTCATCTACACCGAGCACAGGAGGCAGACCATGCACGAGACTATCACGGGTTTTGTAGGCCTGGACGCGCATGCCGAGTCCACCGCAATCGGCTTTGCCGAGGCCGGGCGTGAGGCGCCGCGCTTTGTGGGGACGGTGGGTCCAAAGATCGTCGAGCTGATCAAGGCCCTGGCCAAGCTTGGCGACCCAGGGCGGTTGCTGATCGTGTACGAGGCCGGACCGTGCGGCTTTGCGCTCGCGCGCGAGCTGCGTGCCGCAGGCTACCGCTGCGAGGTGGTGGCGCCCTCGAAGATCCCACGCCGGCCGGGCGATCGGGTCAAGACCGATCGGCGCGATGCGCTAAGTCTGGCCAGGCTGGCGCGTGCGGCAGAACTGACGTTCGTGCTGATCCCTGACGAGCGCGATGAAGCGATCCGGGACTTGAGCCGCTCCCGCATCGATGCCGTACGGGCCCGGCTGAAGGCGCGACAGCAGCTCAAGGCGCTGCTGCTGCGCCACGGTCGGCGCTACACGGGCAAAACGTCCTGGACGGCGGCCCATGAGCGCTACTTGGCTACGGTGACTTTTGCCCACCGCGCTCAGGACATCGCATTCGTCGAGTACCGCCAGGCGATCTCGCAGGCGCAAGCACGAGTGGAGCGCTTGAGCCAGGCGCTCGCCCAGGAGTTCGAGCACTGGAGGATGCGCCCCCTGGTGCAGGCGCTGATGACGTTGTGGGGAGTCGATCAACTGGTGGCGATCACCCTGGTGGCAGAACTCGGGGAACTGAAGCGCTTTGCGCATCCACGCGAGCTGATGGGCTACCTGGGGCTGGTCCCCTCCGAGCACACCTCCGGAGAAAAGCGCCGCCTCGGGGCGATCACCAAGACCGGAAACGGCCATGCCCGACGGGTGCTCATCGAGGCGGCCTGGAACTACCGTTACCCTCCGCGCATCACCACGCCGCTGCAAAAGCGCCCAGGAAAAGCAGCCCTCCGAGGTGCGCACGATCGCCTGGCGAGCGCAGCTGCGTCTGAACCATCGTTACCGGACGCTCACCGCTCGAGGTCTGCAGCACAACAAGATCTGTGTCGCCATCGCTCGGGAGCTGGCCGGCTTTATCTGGAGCATCGGTCAGCAGTTCAGTCCGCGCACCTGAACTACTCGAGTGTCATCGGAGAACACAGCCATGAGGTAATCGGCGCACACCGGATCGGCAACGCGATGCGCGGCACACGGTGAGGGGAACCCTCGGGCCGGCTAGGTGGGCATCCCCCACGGGATGATCCCCGAAACTAGAGCGAGGCAGCCCCGCGACGGACCGATGTAATGCGGTAACCAACCCGCGGATATCAGCGTGATCCATCGTCGCTTGAAGCTGCCGCGCGTCGCGTTGCCCATCCGGTGCAATCCAGCACCCCTCAGGAGACCCACTATGCGCAAGACTGCGAGGATCGGTCGCGCTCCGCTTGACAAGAGCGGGCCATATCAGCCGGCGGCGCCACTCGCGCCAGACGCTGCGAGTACGAGCTGACCGTTGCGCACCGGGATGCGCGGCCCGGGGTCATGCGCCATGCGCACCGTGCCGCTCTTGCCGCCGAGGCGATAGCGCACCTCGTAGCCGTTCGGCTGCACGATCCGGTCGTAGACCGTGGAGCAGCGGCGCACGGTCGTGCGGTAGGTGTTGCCGCGCTGCATGCGCGCCTCGATACGGTTGCCCGCGTAGCCGCCCGCCGCGGCGCCCGCGACGGTCGCCACGGTCCGCCCTGAGCCGTCCCCGATCTGGTGCCCGAGCAGCCCGCCGATGAGCGCTCCGGCGACACTGCCGATGATCTGGTGCGTATCACTCGCCGGCCGGGTGCGCTCCACGGTCGCATCGCGACACACTTGGCGCGGCTGCACCACGGTGCGCATCAACGGCACCACCTGGATCACCTGCGCATAGCGGGGTGCGTGCGCGCTCAACTTGTGGCTGACCATCGCGCCGGCACCGACCACCACGGCAAGCGCGCCGCCCGCGCCAGCGCCGATCAGAAAGGATTTGTTCATCGTTCAGCTCCCCTGCACGGTGTGCATGGCGCAGATTGTCATCTGCGAAAACTGAACCTGACTTGAACTGCACGCGCCGCGTCGGCGCGCGGCGACATCGGCGCGCGGGCAGCGCTGCGCGCACTCACCAGGGCAGAGGATCGCCGCGGTAATCGAGCAGCAGGCCGCTGTGCTGCGGTCCGAGCCGCTCGATCACTTCGAGCAGCATGCGCGCCGCCTCGGGCGGCTCGCGCACCGTGAGGTGGTCTGTCCGATGCGGCGCGCTGAGCCGCGTGCGCACCGTGCCCGGATGCACCGCGACACAGATCGCCTGCGGGTTTCTGCGGCGCAGCTCCACGCTCGCGGTGCGCACGAGTTGGTTCAGCGCCGCCTTGGACGCCCGGTAGCCGTACCAACCGCCCAGGCGGTTGTCCCCGATGCTGCCGACGCGTGCCGAGAGCACCGCGAACACCGAGGGACCGCGCCGCGGCAGCAGGGGCAGGAAATGCTTCATCAGCAGCGCCGGACCGATGGCGTTGACCGCGAAGGCACGCGCGAGGCTCGCAGCGCTCAGGTGCGACCAGGACTTCTCCGCCTGCGCCCCCTCGCCCTCGAGGATGCCGCTCGCCACGAGGATGCGCCTCGGCTCGATCCCCAGGGCCGCCACGTGCGCCGCGGCGGCCACAATGCTCGCCTCGTCGGTCAGCTCGATCGCCGGTTGCGTCGTTCGCGACAAACCCACGACCCCGGCGGCGCGTCCCTCAGCGACGAGCGCCGCCTGCAGTGCCGAGCCGATCCCACCACTCGCGCCGATCACCACCGCGAGCCCGCACGCAAGATCCTGCCTCGCCTGCGGCAAGGGCGTATCCGTCACGTCGCCTGAGGCGATGACGCCGCATCGTCTGGCGCGAGTGCGATCAGTTCGCTGCCCTCGGGCACGCGCTCGCCGATCGCAAAGTGGATGCGCGTGACCTCGCCATCGAATGGCGCGTGGATGCCGTGTTCCATCTTCATCGCCTCGATGACCATCAGCGTCTCGCCGCGGCGCACCGTCTGACCGACCTCGACGTTGACCGCGACGACCACCCCCGGCAGCGGCGTGGTCAAACCCCCGGCGGCATGCGTCGCCGTGACTGCGTGCGTGCGCGGATCGTCGATCTCGAACGCCTGGTGCACGGCATCGAACCACAGGTGCACCCGACCCGGCTCGAGGAGAAAACGCGCCCGCTGGCGATGCGAGCCGCTGCGCGCCTCGATCGTCCCGTCCGAGCAGTGCACTTCGGCGAGCGCGACACTGCGCGGCTCTGATGCCGCTTGTCCTTGCGCAGGCTGCAAGCTCACCCAGGCGACACTCGGCGCGCCACGGTCGAACCGCAGCGTCACTCGGTGCGTCGCGCCCTCGGCGCGCAACGTCACCTCGAGGTCCCCCGGCAGGTTAGGGGAAAAGCCGTCGCGAGCCGACCAGGGGTTCGACGTTCCGGCCGGTTCGAGCACCGCGAGCGCAGCGAACACGAGCATCATGTCGGTCACTGGC
>JAPTUI010000163.1 GCA_028067895.1 Pseudomonadota bacterium
GACCCGGGGGCGTATCGAGCAGCAGCGCGCCGACTCGGTAGGCGAGGTAGTAGATCGGCACCATGGTGAGCGGATTGTTCACCAGGAAGATCGTGCCGTAGATTGCCGGGACGTTGAGCCGCCAGGTGAGGGCGATGAGGCCCGCGAGCAGCGAGTGCACCGGCAGCGGCACGAAGCTGATGGCCAGCCCCACGCCGAACGCCCCGGTGACCGAGCGGCGGTGAACCGCCCAGAGCCGCGGATCCATCAGCCGGTCGCCGAACACGCGCAGCAGCTTGTGCCCCTCGATGTGGTGGGGCTTGGGGAGAATCTTCTTCAAAAACCGGCGCGGCATAGGTGCGGCACTGTACCACGGCACCGCGACGGGCGGCCGCGCGGTGCGTTCCGGCGCCGGGCACACTCCGGTATGATGCTCCTTCGTCGATTCAATGGGGTCGTTTGATGTGGGAAATCGTGCAGGCGGGTGGTCCGCTGATGTGGCCGATCATCTTCTGCTCGATCGTCGCTGTGGCGATCGTGCTCGAGCGCCTCTGGACGCTGCAGGAGCGACGCGTGTTGCCGCGCGAGCTGCCACAGAAGGTCTGGCAGCTGATCGAGACCGGGCAGGTCACTGACAAGGTGATCGCTGCGCTCGAGCAGCATTCCCCGCTCGGGCGACTGCTCGCGGTCGGCCTCGCCAATCGCCATCGGTCGCACGAGATGCTGATGGAGCGGCTCGAGGACGCCGGCCGGCACGTGGTGCACGAGCTTGAGCGTTTCCTCAACACGCTCGGCACCATCGCCGGCATCTCTCCGCTGCTCGGCCTGCTCGGCACCGTGACCGGCATCATTCGCGCGTTCGACGCCATCCAGCACAGCACCATGGGTGACCCGCGTGCGCTCTCCGGCGGCATCGCCGAGGCGCTGGTGTGTACGGCGGCGGGGCTGTGCGTGGCCATTCCCTCGCTCATTTCCTACCGCTACCTGCGCGGCAAGGTCGAAGGCATCGTCGTGGAAATGGAGAAACACGCAGTGCGCATGGCCGATGCGCTCGAAGCGGCGGGCGATGCCGCCGCGGGCGGCGCCTGATCCGCACATGAATCTCAAACCGCGGCGCCACGAGGAGCCGGAGATCAACGTCGTGTCGCTGATCGACGTGGTGCTGCTCCTGGTGGTGTTCTTCATGCTCTCCAGCCACTTCACCCAGGAAGGGCGGCTGCACGTGGTGTTGCCGCGCGCCGCAGCCGTGCCGGCTGCGCGCGCTCGCCCGCACACGCTAGTCGTGACGGTGACGGAAAACGGCGATTACCTGGTGAACGGCCGCGAGCTGCTCAACAACAGTCCGGATACGCTGCGCGCGGCACTCGCCGCCGAGCCGACCGCCGCTCGCAGCCAGACGGTGCTGATCCGGGCCGATGCACGTGCGACGCAGCAATCGGTGGTCACCGCCATGGATGTGCTCGGAGAGCTCGGCTTCGTGAAGCTCGACATCGCGACGATCAAGGCGCGCCTCGGGAGCGGCTCGTGAGCGACCCAGAGGAGGGTGAGGACCGCGACGCGGCGCGCATCTACCGCCGGTTGCTCGGCTATCTGCGCCCGAACCTCGGCGCCTTCATCCTCGGTATCCTCGGCGGTGCAATCTACGCGGGCAGCTCGAGCGGATTGGTGGAGCTCGCGAAGCGGCTGGGCAACCTGCTGCGCGATCCCGACCAGCGCATGATCGTGTGGTTGCCGGCCGCGCTCGTCGTGCTGTTTGCCGTGCGAGGGGTCGGCAATCTCGTGCAGACGTACTTCATGGGGTACGTCGGGCGGCGGGTGGTCAAGCGCCTGCGCGGGCAGGTCTTCGAGCGAGTGCTCGATCTGCCGGTGGCGTTCTACGATCGGCACGCCGTCGGGGCGATGCTCTCGCGCCTGACGTACAACTGTGAGCAGGTGGGACAGGCCTCGACCAACTCCATCGTGATCCTGGTGCGCGCGTGTCTGATCATCATTTTTCTGCTCGCCTGGATGGTCTGGATCAATCTGCACCTGACGCTGTTGTCGCTCATCATGGGGCCGCTCGTGGCCTGGCTGGTCTCGGTGATCAACCGGCATTTTCGCCGCTACGGGCAGCGCATCCAGCACTCGATGGAGGACGTGACGCGCCTCGCCAAGGAGAGCTTCGAGTCCCCGCGCCTGGTGAAAGTCTACGGTGCGCAGGGGCATCTCTCGGCGCAATTCGAGGAAGTCAACGAGCACAACCGAATCTCCAACATGAAGTCGATACTCACCAGCGGGCTCGCCAACCCGACGGTGCAGCTGGTGAGCGCAGTGGGCGGGGCGTTCGTGCTCGCGCTCGCGATTCGCGACACCGTCCTCGGGCGGATGAGTCCGGGCGATCTGGTCGCCTTCTTCACCGCGCTGTCGATGCTCGCCCAGCCGGTGCGAGAGGTGGTCGGTCAGTCAGGCCCGATCCAGCAGGGCGTGGCGGCCGCGCAGAGCCTGTTCGAGATCCTCGATCAGCCGGCCGAGCTCGAGACCGGCGATTACCGTCCCGGGCGGGTGCGCGGGGCGGTCGAGTTCCGGGACGTGTCCTTCGCCTACGGGACGGACAAGGAGGCGGCGCTGCGTGGGGTGTCGGTTACGGTACCGGCCGGCTCGCAACTGGCGATCGTGGGGCGTTCCGGCAGCGGCAAATCTACGTTGGTCAACCTGCTGCCGCGCTTCTACGAGTTGAGTGCGGGGGCGATTCTGATCGACGATCGTGACGTGCGCGACTATGAGTTGAAGGCGCTGCGCGAACAGATTGCGGTGGTCAGTCAGGAAGTGACCCTGTTCGATGACACTATCCGCAACAACATCGCATTCGGGCGCGAGGTGTCCGAGCACGCGCTCGAGCGCGCCGCCGAAGCAGCCCACGTGCTGGAGTTCGCCGCGGCGCTGCCGCAAGGGCTCGACACGATGGTGGGTGACCGCGGCGTGCTGCTCTCGGGCGGACAGCGCCAGCGCATCGCGATCGCGCGCGCGTTGCTGAAGGATGCGCCGATCCTGATCCTCGATGAGGCGACCTCCGCGCTCGACACCGAGGCGGAGCGGCACATCCAGGCGGCGCTCGCCCAGCTGGTGCGCGACCGGACCACCTTCGTCATCGCGCACCGACTCTCGACCGTGGAGCAAGCCGACCGCATTCTCGTGCTCGATGCCGGCCGCGTGGTGGAAAGCGGCACCCATGCCGAGCTGCTCGCCCACGACGGTTTGTACGCGCAGCTGCACCGCCTGCAGTTCAGCGACTGACGGGCCATGCAGGGGTGGCTCAACCGTCGTTGGTACGGCCCACCCGGGACGTGCGCGGCACTCGAGCCGCTCGCCCGCCTGTATGGGGCGGTCGTGGCCGCTCGGCGCCGGCGGGCCGCTGCGGCACCTGCGCTGGACGCACCGGTCATCATCGTCGGCAATCTCACGGTCGGCGGTACGGGCAAGACCCCGCTCACCGTCTGGCTCGCCCAGCAGTCGAGCCGTCACGGATGGCCGGCGGGTGTGATCTCGCGCGGATACGGCGGCAGCGCAGGTGGCGTGCGCGTGCTCGAGCGCGATGCGGATTGGCGCGAAGTGGGCGATGAGCCGGTGATCCTGACGCGTCGCAGCGGCGGCATCACCGCCGTGGGACGGGAACGCACGGAAGCGGCCCGCGCGGTGATCGCGCGCGGGGCGCACATAGTGATTTCCGACGACGGGCTGCAGCACCTGCGGCTCACCCGCCAGTGCACGATCGTGGTCGCGGACGGGGCGAGGGGGTTCGGCAATGGGCGGCTGCTGCCAGCCGGGCCGCTGCGCGAGCCGCTCGAGCGCCTCTCGAGCGCCGACGCGCTGGTGATCAACGGCCCCTGCGAACATCCCTCGCTGTGCGCCGCGGCGGCGCACTTTCCCGCGCACGTGCTGCGCATGGACCTGGTGCCCGGGGAGGCCGTGGCGCTGGCCTCGGGCGAGCGGCGCGCGCTGGAGTCGTTCGGCGGCTCGCCCGTGCACGCGGTGGCCGGGATCGGACACCCGCAGCGCTTCTTTCGCGAGCTGAGCGCTCGCGGTCTGGAGGTGCTCGAGCATCCTTTCCCGGATCACCACCCGCTGACGCTCGCTGAGCTGCAGTTCGGTGATGCGCTCCCGGTACTCATGACGGAAAAGGATGCCGTAAAATGCGCGCACCTGGCCGATCCGCGGCTGTGGTTCGTGCCAGTCGAGGCGCTCTTCAGCGAGGCCGACGCCGCCTGCCTGCTCGAGCTGCTGCTGCGTACGGCCGCATCATTCGCCGGGGCCCCCGGAGGTTAATTGATGGATGCCCGCCTGCTCGAAATTCTCGCCTGCCCGATCTGCAAGGGCACGCTCATCTACCGGCGCGAGGCGTCCGTGCTCGTCTGCCGCATGGACCGGCTCGCCTATCCGATCCGCGACGGCGTGCCGGTGATGCTCGAGGAAGAGAGATCG
>JAPTUI010000112.1 GCA_028067895.1 Pseudomonadota bacterium
GCCCACCTCCGAGAGGCGCAGACCGTCGAACGAGCCGTAGTCGAGCTCGACGAGACCCTCGTCGACGATGACTTCGCCCGGGCAACCGAGCGCACGGGCGAGGACCTCGGCCGTCACCCGTGCCCGCGACAACGGGCTGGTGCGGACCTCCACCGGCCGGGCGGGGTGCCCCGCAGGACACGACGCCGCCCGCTCGATCGCAAGCTGGTGCCCCGCAGCCTCCGCCTGCCGGAGGCCGAGGGCGGTGAGGGGTGGGTCTGCCAGACCGACGAGACGACCGTCCGCATTCCACTCGCTCTCGCCGTGCCGGACGAGCACGACGCGCGCAGTCCGGGACACCATCTCGGCCACCCACCTTCGCCGGGTCCGGCACCGGAGACGCATCCACCACCCGATGATACGGCAGACGATCGCCGGATGTCGCGCACGGCCGGCCCGCGGCGCAAGCGCCGCAAGTTCCCGCCCCGGAGGATCGCGTGGCCGCTGTGCCCGCGGCGGTGCCCCCGCCAGCACGCCCGGCGTCCGCGGCCGGTTCGCCGTTGAGTCCGGCGGTACGCCGGCTGCTCGGCGAGCGAGGCCTCGATCCGTCCCAGGTGCGCGGCACCGGTCCTGACGGGCGGATCACCGTCGATGATGTGCTCGGCGCTGCCGCGAACGGTCTTGCGCCGGCGAGTTCTCCGCCCCCGCCCGCGCGCACCGAGTCGCCGGGCATTGCGGTGCGCCGGGTGCCCCACAGCGCCGTGCGCCAGCGGATTGCAGCCCGCATGGTCGAGAGCCTGCTGCACACCGCCCCGCACGTGACCAACGTGTTCGAGGTCGATCTGACCGCGGTGCTCGCGCACCGCGAGCGCCACCGCCAGTCCTTCGCCGAGCGTGGTGTGCCGCTGACGCTGTCGGCGTATTTCGTGCGGGCGGCGGTCGCCGCCATCGAGGAGGTGCCGGAGGCCAACAGTCGCTGGAGCGAGGCGGCGCTCGAGATCTACCAGACCGTGAACTTCGGGATCGGTACGGCGGCGCCCGAGGGCCTGGTGGCACCGGTGCTGCGCGGGGCTGAGACGCTCGACCTGGAGCAGACGGCGCAGGGTATCGATGTGCTGGTCCGGCGGGCCCGCGAAGGGCGGCTCGCGCCAGAGGATGTGCGTGGGGGCACCTTCACCATGTCCAACCATGGCGTCAGCGGCAGCCTGATCGCCACCCCCATCATTCTGTTCCCCGGCCAGGCGGCCATCCTCGGGGTGGGCAAACTCGAGAAGCGGGCAGCCGTGGTGCCGCAGGGCGAGGGCGAGCGCATCGAGATCCGTCCGCGCTGCTATGCGACGCTCACCATCGACCATCGAGTGATGGACGGGGTGCGCGCCAACCGATTCATGCAGGTCTTCGCCGAGCGGCTCGGGCTGTGGGGCGAGTGAAGCCGGCGCCGGGCATGCGCCCCTGAGCCGCGCAGTGCGGCGCATAGTGACGAGGTGCCCCCGGTAGGGCTACCATGCGCGCAGTACTCCAGCGGAGGACCTCAGCATGACCGAGGGCATCACCACCCTGTCTGGCCCGCCGAGCGATGAGTCCGAACCGGATCTGAGCCGCCGGCGCATGTTGACGGCGGCCACCGCGGCAGTCGGAGCGGTCGGGGTCGGTCTGGCAGCCACCCCGTTCATCGAGTCCATGGAGCCGAGCGAAACCGCCCGGGCCCTGGGTGCGCCGGTCACGATCGACATCTCCACACTCGAGCCGAAGCAGATGCTCGTGGCCTCCTGGCGGCGTCGCCCGATTTACGTCCTGCGCCGCACGGAAGCGGAGCTGAAGACGCTCCCGAGCCTCAATGGTCAGCTGAAGGACCCGCTGTCCAAAGCGGATCAGCAACCGGCGAATCTGCCCGGCTGGAACCCTGTGCAGCGCTCCATCGTGCCGGAGTATCTGGTGGTGGTGGGCATCTGCACCCACCTCGGCTGCATGCCGAAGCTGCACCCGAACCCGGGGGATCCGCTGCTGGGTGCGAGCTGGCCGGGCGGCTACTATTGCCCCTGTCATGGGTCCCGCTACGATCTCGCCGGGCGCGTCATGGATGGGTCGCCGGCGCCGCTGAACCTGCCGGTGCCGCCGCACTACTACAAGGACGCCAAGACGATTGTGGCGGGCGAACTCGCCAACGGCAGCGAGCAGAACTGGGAGCCGAATACCTGGTGAGCCCTGCGTGCTATGGCGACGCCAGGCCGCCGAAGCGCGCAAAGACCTCGGGGCCGGGGCTCGGCAGAGGACCGTCGAGCGTCGCGCCATGCGCATCGAGGTGGCGCTCCGCGGCGCTGAATACCGCTTGATACAGCCGCCGGCACAGCGCGTACGCTTCTGCGCCGATCCAATCCTCGGGCAGCAGAGCCGGGGGCAGCAGCGGGTCACGCAGATGGATCTTGCGGTACTCGTGAATGAGCAGCGTGCGCACGACGAACGCGGACTGCGGCGCCAGATGACGCAGTGAGCCGCAGGCCTCGATCGGGGCGAACGCGTCGCGAAAACGGCGGTAGCGGCGTGCGAGGTCCGCGAGGTCCCAGGCCGCGGCGGCCACACGCCGGTCGGCCTCCAGGCTCTCGCCGCGGCTGGTGAAGAGCCAGCCGTCCTCGGCACTGTCTGCGGGCAACAGACTTCGGGCCGAGCGGCTCGGATGCACGAACACCCCGGGCGCGAGTTGTCCGAAGCCGGACCAGCGCAGCCGCTCGCGCACCTGCGCGCGCGTCCCGCTGCCCGGCGGCACCGTCAGGAGCGTCCAGCTCCCGTCCCATTCGCCGGGGCTCACCGCGTAGATGCGCCGGGTGGCCTCGGCGAACACTCCGTGTCCGGTGTCGCTCAGGCGGTATTCGCTGCGCCGGCCGCGCCTGAGCGGCGCGAGCCAGCCGTCGGCGGCGAGCCGAGCGACGCTGGTGCGCACCAGCCGCTCGGCCAGTCCGAACGGACCGGCGAGGCTGATGAGGCTGCCGAGGCTGATCCGCTCACCGCGCGGTGCAATGGCATCGCCGAAGACCGTCATCAATAGCGAGCCGGCGCGCAGCGGGCGCTGCGCGCGGAACCGCCGCAGCAGCGCGGCGACGGCGGGGTAGGGGTCACGCAGGGCGTCCATCGGGCGTTCGCGGCGAAGAAAGCGAGCATTCTGCCACGAAGATCGGTGACACAAAAATCATGATAGCGGTAGTTTTTGTGTATCATAATGGTTTCCCGCACAGGGCGTTAGCATGTATACGCAGGCTTTGGATTCCCCGGCGGCCGCGCCGGATGCGCCGAGCGAGGAGCGCGAGCGGCTCGAGCGGTTTCAGGCGCGCATCGACCGGGATGAGAAGATCGAGCCGAAGGACTGGATGCCCGACGCGTACCGCCAGACGCTGATCCGCCAGATCGCTCAGCATGCGCACTCGGAAATCGTCGGGATGCTGCCGGAGGGCAACTGGATCACCCGCGCCCCGTCGCTGCGGCGCAAGGCGGTGCTGATCGCCAAGGTCCAGGACGAGGGTGGGCACGGGATGTATCTCTACAGCGCGGCGGAGACGCTCGGCGTCTCGCGTGGGGCTCTCATCGAGCAGCTGCTCGAGGGCCGGGCCAAATATTCGAGCATCTTCAACTACCCGACGCTCACCTGGGCGGACATCGGGGCGATCGGCTGGCTGGTCGACGGCGCGGCGATCATGAACCAGGTACCGCTGTGCCGCTGCTCATACGGGCCATATGCGCGCGCCATGGTGCGCATCTGCAAGGAGGAGAGCTTCCACCAGCGCCAGGGCTACGAGCTGATGCTGACGCTCGCACGCGGCAGCGAGGCGCAGCACGCGATGGCGCAGGATGCGCTGAACCGCTGGTGGTGGCCGTCGCTGATGATGTTCGGCCCCAGTGACGCGAACTCGGTGCACACCGCGCAGTCGATGCGCTGGAAGATCAAGCGCTTCACCAACGATGAGCTGCGCCAGAAGTTCATCGACGTGACCGTGCCACAGGCCGAGTACCTCGGGCTCACCGTGCCCGATCCCGATCTACGCTGGGACGAGGCGAGTCAGCACTATCGGTTCGGTGAGATCGACTGGAGCGAGTTCCATGCGGTCCTGAAGGGCGCGGGCCCGTGCAACCGCGAGCGCCTCGAGGCGCGCCGTGCCGCGCACGAGAACGGCCGCTGGGTGCGCGAGGCGGCCGCCGCCTACGCCGCGAAACATCATGCGCCGGTGCGCGCCGCGCAGGCCGGTTGAGGAACGCTGCCATGAACGAAGACTGGTTGCTGTACGAGGTGTTCATCCGCTCGCGCTCGGGGCTCGAGCACAAGCACGTCGGGAGTCTGCACGCCGCCGATGCGCGCATGGCGATCGAACATGCGCGCGACACCTACACCCGCCGCCAGGAGGGGGTGAGCATCTGGGTCGTGCCCTCGACCGAGATCGTCGCCTCCGACCCGGGCGAAGCCGACGCA
>JAPTUI010000085.1 GCA_028067895.1 Pseudomonadota bacterium
TCCTGCTCGAGCCGGTGATGAAGGTCGAGACGGTGACGCCGGGCGACTATCTGGGCGATGTCATCGGCGATATGAACCGTCGCCGCGGAATGATTCAGGATCAGCTCGAGCGCGGAGCCAACATCGCGGTCGTGGCCACCGTGCCGTTGTCGGAGATGTTCGGCTACATCGGTCAGCTGCGCTCGATGACCAGCGGCCGCGCCTCGTACACCATGGAGTTCTCGCACTACGAGCCGGTGCCGAAGAACGTCGCGGATGAGGTGATCGCCGCGGCGAATCAGGCGAAGGCCGCCGCGAACGCCTGAGGCGAGCAATCGGGCGCCGGTCGCCCCGGTACCCTCAGCATGCAACAGCGGATCGGAACGGGAGTTCCGATCCGCTGTTTTCATGTCCGGATGCGGCGCTGATCGGATGCGATCCGTCAGACTCGCGCCCAGGCCGGTGCAGCCACCGTGCCCCAGCCCAGTAAGAGTCCGACGTGGATGTTCATCTGGCTCATCGGCTCGAGGAATCGGCTGTTGCTGGGTGGGCCTGCATCCACCGGTTCGCAGTGCAGCGAACGGGCGAGTCCCTCTACGTGCCTCTTGGCATCGGTGCTGCGCGCGGCGCTCGCGGGTCTGGGTTTGCTGCTGCAGCCCCGGGCGTTGGTGGCCGATGTCAGCGACCGCGGCGCGCGGGTGAGCCTGCTGCCAGGATATCCTGTGCCCGCGCGTCCACTGCACCGGCGGTATGCCGCGGATCGTCGGGTGACACCGGAGGTGCGCATTGTCTAGAGTTCTCGCGCAACGCGCTCGGCCGAGTGTGAGCCGGGATCATTGCTTGCCAGATGTGCGAGCAGTCCGGGCTGACTCGGTTGCCACGCCAGGGTGGCCTGCGTCTTCTGCGCCGAGGTGAAATTGTCCAGGCCCACGAACGGGGCCAGCCATCCAAAGTGGCTGGACGCCTGTTCAGTGGGCAGCGCCTGGCAGGGCAGGTTCAGCCGTCGAGCAATCGCCCCGGCCAGGTCCCGCAACGGGATGCCTTCCTCGGCAACGCCGTGGTAGCAGGCGCCGGCAGGTGCGTGTTCCAGGGCGAGCCGGAACAGCCGGACCGCATCGGTACGCTGCACGGCCGGCCACCGATTGCGCCCGTCGCCGAGATAGGCCGCGGCTCCCTTTCGGCGTGCAATCCTGACCAGTTCGGTGGCGAATCCGGCGTTGCCCTCGCCGTGCACGGTGGGTGCGAGGCGAATGATCGAAGCACGGACACCGCGGTGCGCCCATGTCTGCACGATGCGTTCGGCCTGTGCGCGCCCGAAGCCGGGCGAGCGTGGGTCGGGCGCATCGGTCTCCGTCGCTGGCGAGGGCCATGCTTTGCCGGGCGACGTCAGACCCAGCGTCCCGAATGTGCTGACCAGTGGACGAGCCGAGCCCTGCAGGCATGATCCGAGCACATCGAGGGCGCGTTGATCGGCCTGCGTCGCGACCTGCATGAAGCGGGACGCGATGTTCCCAGGGCGGCCGCCGAGCAGGACACGCAGCCGAGTGCGCAGCGTGATCTGGGACAGACCATGGATGAACGCGAGATGGATCACCCCGTCACAGTGCGAGGTCGCGGTGCGAAGGCTCTCGAGGTCCGTGAGCGCTCCGGGGTGAGGGGTCGCACCGCGGCGCCGCAGCGCTTCGGCTGCCTCGGCCGTGCGGGCCAGACCCACCACGGAATGTCCTGCACCGATCAGCTCCCGCACGAGCGCCGATCCGATGAAGCCGTTGGCACCAGTGACAAAGACACGCATAACGCTCCCTTGGCAGCCCGGGCATCGTGCGCCGACGCGGTTCGAACCCTCGAACCGCCGGGCAGGCCGATTGGATGGGCAGGATATGGGGCTCTCCAGAGACGGTATATAATCAAAAATCCATAATATTTTATAAATCGTCCACTATGGATCCGCTCTCGCGCGTCGTTGAATTGTTGCAGCCCCGGGCCGTTGCTTGGCGGGTCATCGAAGCGCATGCCCCGTGGGGACTGAAGTTCCCGGCGTCGAAACTGGTCATTTTCGGTCAGGTCATGCAGGGCAGCTGCACGATGGATCGGGAGGACGGCGTGAGTCTGACGCTGTGCTCCGGTGACTTCCTCCTGATGGCAGCGCCGCCCGCATGGGCCCTGCACTCCTCGGGGACCTGGCGGGCGATTGATTTCACGCGTGCGTTTGACGACCCGTCGATCCTGCTGCGTGCGCACGAAGATGGCGAGCGGACGATATTCATCGCCGGACGTTTCAGCCTGGCTCTACCGCACGCAGAATTCCTTACGCGATGGACGGTGCCCGTGGTGCACGTCCGTGCCGCGGAGGTCGCGCGAGGACGCCTCGGGGCACTGCTCGCAATCCTCGGCGAGGAAGTGCTTGCGGACCGGCCGGGCCGATCACTGGTCTCGGATCGCCTGCTCGAGATTCTGTTGGTGGAGGCGTTGCGACACGCCCCCTCGCGAGCGCCGGCGGCGCAGCCCGGTCTGCTCGCGGGGTTGACCGACCCGCACGTGGGACGCGCACTGCGCTTCATGCACGATAACGTCGGGTCGGCCTGGACGGTCGAGGCGATGGCTCGGCACGCATCACTGTCCCGCTCGGCGTTCTCGGCACGCTTCAGCGCCATCGTGGGCACCTCTCCGATGGAGTATCTGATCAGTTGGCGCATGACGGTAGCGCAGCACGCCCTGATGAACTCAACACTGAGTCTGTCCCGAATTGCCGACATGATTGGCTATCAATCGGTCAGCGCATTCAGCCTGGCCTTCAAAAACAGCGTGGGCTGCCCGCCCAGCGCCTATCGCAAGCGACATACGGGCACGGATCGTGCGTGAAGCTGTATCGGCCCGTGAACGCACCGGGCGGGCACTGCGGTCTCGCGCCAAGCCTGCTAGTCTTCAGGTCCGAATGGCCGCGCCGGCCGATCCGTCCGAGACCTGATGCCCATCCGCGTACTGCCCAACGAACTGGTCGATCAGATTGCCGCCGGCGAGGTGATCGAGCGGCCCGCGTCCGTCGTCAAGGAGCTCATCGAGAACAGTCTCGATGCGGGCGCCCGGCGCATCGAGGTCGATGTCGAGCAGGGCGGCGTGGGCCTGGTGCGCGTGCGCGACGATGGCTGCGGGATCGAGCCCGATGCGCTGCCGCTCGCCCTGACGCGCCACGCCACGAGCAAGATCGCCTCGCTCGAGGATCTCGAGGCGATCGGCACGCTCGGGTTCCGTGGCGAGGCGCTGCCCTCGATCGGCTCGGTGGCCCGCCTGCGGATCGCCTCGCGCACGGCTGCGGCCGCACAGGGCGCGGAGATCCTCGTCGAGGGCGGATCGATGCGCGCGGTGCGCCCCGCGGCGCATCCGCCCGGGACCACGATCGAGATGCGCGATCTCTTCTACAACGTGCCGGCGCGGCGCAAGTTCCTGCGCACTGCCCCGACCGAACTCGGTCACATCGCGCGGTTGCTCGAGCGGCTCGCGCTGTCGCGCCCTGACGTGACGCTGCGGTTGCGCAACGCAGAGCGCGTGCTGCTCGATGCACCGACCCTCGAGCCGGCCGAGCGCATCGCACAGCTGCTCGGTCGGGACTTCCTCGACGCCGCACTCGAGGTCGATCATGCCGCCGGACCGGTGCAGCTCAGCGGCTGGATCGGGCTGCCCACGGCCGCGCGCGCGCAACCGGACCAGCAGTACTGGTTCGTCAACGGCCGCCCGGTACGCGACAAGCTGCTGATGAGCGCCGCGCGGCTCGCATATCGGGACGTGCTCTATCACGGCCGCCATCCCAGCTACGTGCTCTACCTGACCCTCGATCCGCGGTTGGTCGACGTCAACGCTCACCCGGCCAAGCTCGAGGTACGCTTTCGCGACAGCCGGCAGATCCACGAGTTCGTCATGCGGACGCTCGAGCGCGCGCTCGCTGCGACGCGCCCGGAGCATGCCGCTGCGCCGGCGGTGGCGGCCGCGCCGCTCATCGGGGCCGGCGCCTCGATGCATCCCCCGTTGCGCAGGAGCGGGCGCTTCGAGTTTGGTGCGCCGCCGCCGAGTCGGGCGACGCAGCTGCACGGAGACTGGGCCCTCGCGGCCGCCGTGCGCGACGATCCGCCGCAGGCCGAGGCCGCCAGGCCCGTCGGGGAACAGCCCCTCGGGGTGGCGCTGGCCCAGCTGCACGGCCTCTACATCCTGGCGCAGAGCGCCGAGGGATTGATCCTCGTCGACATGCATGCGGCCCACGAGCGAGTGCTCTACGAGCAGTTCAAGGCCGCACGTGGCACCGGACCCCCGGCCACCCAGCAGCTGCTCGAGCCGCTGGTGGTCGAGTTGAAGCCCGTCGACCTGGACCGGCTGCTGACCCAGCAGGGTCTGTGGGCGGCCGCCGGGTTCGAGTTCGATGCACTCGGGACGACCCGGCTCGCGCTGCGGCGGGTGCCGGC
>JAPTUI010000061.1 GCA_028067895.1 Pseudomonadota bacterium
GAAGGCGAGTGTATGCTCGTGCTTCGGTTGGGCCTGCTCATCGAGCTCCTGCACGAGCATCTCCCCGGCGCTCACCGAGCTCACTTTGGCATTCGTGATCCATTTGATGTGCCGCTGGCGCAGCTCGGCCTCCATCAGCCCCTTGCTGTCCCCGACACCCCCCAGGCCCATGTGGCCAATGTACGGCTCACTGGTGACGAAGGTCATCGGCACCCGGTCGCGCAGCTTGCGTCGGCGCAGATCAGCATCGACGATCATCGCGAACTCGTAGGCCGGTCCGAAGCAGCTCGCCCCGGCGGCCGCTCCGATCACGATCGGACCGGGGTCGCGCAGGAACTGCTGGTAGTGCTCCCAGGCGCTCACCGCGTGCGCCTGCGTGCAGATCGAGGTGGTGTGCCCGTCGGGTCCGAGCCCCGGGACCTCCTCGAACGCGAGCTTCGGTCCGGTGGTGATGACCAGATAGTCGTACTCGAGCGTCGTCTTGTCGCGCAACGTCAGCACCCGGCGCTCGGCATCGATCGAATCGACCGCCTGCTCGACCCACTCGATGCCGTGTGCCGCGAGCGGCTCGCGCATCGCAACGCGCGTCTTTTCGCGTTCGCGCCATCCGACCGCCACCCAAGGATTCGACGGAGTGAACTCGAAGTACGGCGATGCGCCGATGAGAGTGACGCGATGCGTCCTGCCGAGGCGCTTACGCATCGAGTACGCGCACGGCACCCCGCCGAGACCGGCACCGATAATGGCTATATGGGCCATATGAACCCCCAGAGTGACCACACTGCAACGTGTCTGACACGCCGAATCACCGCAAAGAGCCGCCCGTCAGGCATGAGCGTCCTTCGCTTGCGCGCCGCCCGCACGTGCTGCACGCCGTTTCAGGTGCGCGTAGTAGAGAACCGGGATCACCACCAGCGTCAGCAGCGTCGAGACGAAGATGCCGAACAACAGTGAGATCGCGAGCCCGTTGAAGATCGGATCGGAGAGGATGAACACCGCGCCGAGCATGGCCGCGAGCGCCGTCAGCACGATGGGTTTGGCGCGGGTCGCACCGGCGCGGATCACCGCCTCCTCGAGCGAGAACCCGGCGCGGACCGCCCCGTCGATGAAGTCCACCAGCAGGATCGAATTGCGCACGATGATGCCCGCGAGCGCGATCATGCCGATCATGGAGGTAGCGGTGAACTGCGCCCCGAACAGCGCGTGCCCCGGCAACACGCCGATGACCGTGAGTGGTATCGGCGCCATGATGATGAGCGGCACGACATACGAGCCGAACTGCGCGACGATGAGCAGATAGATCAGTGCGAGTCCGACCGAGTAGGCGATGCCCATGTCGCGGAACGTGTCGTACGTGATCTGCCACTCTCCGCCCCACTTGATCGCGAACTCGTTGGGGTTCGATGGGGGCTGAATGAAGTGCTGCACCACGTGCACGCCGGCCGGCGGATCACGGTGCAGCCGCGCGGCGATCGAGAACATGCCGTAGAGCGGACTGTCGACCCGCCCGGCCATGTCGCCCGTGACGTAAGTCACCGGCAACAGGTCACGGTGGAAGATCGGCTGCTGCCAAGTGCGCTGCTCGACGCGCACGAGCGAGGACAGCGGCACGAGCGCCCCGCTCTGGGCACGCACCCGCAGGGCGAGCACCTTGGAGATGCGCGCCTGATCGGCCGGCGACAATTCCAGGCGCACTGGAATCGGATCGCGCTCGCGCCCGATGTGCACGTAGGTGGCGTCATACCCATGCAGCGCGAGCGCCACGGTGCGTGCGATCGCCTGCTGCGTCACCCCGAGCAGCGCCGCCTTCTGCCGCTCGACGTGCAGTACCAGCCGCGGTGCCGGCGCATCGACGCTGTCGTCGATGTCGACGATGCCCGCGGTGTGCTCGAAGTCCTTGCGCACCGCGAGGGCGATCTGACGCTGTTTGGCGTAACTCGGTCCGTAGATCTCGGCCACGATGGGAGCCTGCACGGGCGGTCCCGGCGGGATCTCCACCACCGCGATGGCCGCGCCGAAGCGGCGCGCCACCGGGTCGAGCTTCTTGCGCGCCGCGAGTGCGATCGCGTGACTTTCCCGATCCCGATCGCCCTTCGGTACGAGTTCGACCGCGATCTCCCCGAGCCGCGGACTGTGCCGCAGGTAGTACTGGCGCACCAGGCCGTTGAAATTCACCGGCGCCGCGGTGCCAGCGTACACCTGGTAGTCGCTGACATCGGGCATGCGCGCGAGCACCTGCGCAAGCGCATCGAGCACGTGCGCGGTGCGCTCCACCGGAGTCCCTACCGGCATGTTGACCACGACTTCGAACTCGGACTTGTTGTCGAAGGGCAGCATCTTCATCACCACCGCCTCGAGCACCACCAGACTCACGGCGAGGAGGATCGCCGCGCCGATGCCCGAGTACAGCCAGCGGCGCCGGCGCTGGCCCTCGGGGCCGGCGAGAAACGGCCCGACCACGCGCTGGAACACCCCGAGCAGCGGCAATGACTGACGATGCTCGAGCGGCTCGATGTGGGTCTTGCCGAGCAGCTTGCGACACAGCCAGGGCGTGAACATCAGCGCCACGCCGAGCGAGAGCAGCATTCCCGAACTCGCGTTGATCGGGATGGGGCTCATGTAGGGGCCCATCAGGCCGCCGACGAATGCCATCGGCATCAACGCCGCGATGACCGTGAAGGTCGCGAGAATCGTCGGTCCGCCGACCTCATCGACCGCCACCGGAATGAGGTCACTCAGCGTGCCGCCGCCGAGACGCATGTGGCGGTGGATGTTCTCCACCACGACGATCGCGTCATCGACCAGAATGCCGATGGAGAAGATCAGCGCGAAGAGCGACACGCGGTTGATGGTGAAGCCCCAGGCCCACGAGGCGAACAGCGTCGCCATCAGAGTGACACCGACGGCTGCCCCGACCACCACCGCCTCGCGCCGGCCCATGGTGAGCATGACGAGCAGCACGACCGAGAGGGTCGCTTCGAAGAGCTTCTCGATGAGCTCCTTGGCCTTCTGATCGGCGGTGTGCCCGTAGTTGCGCGTGACGGTGACGTGCACCCCGGCCGGAATGTACGTGCCACCGAGCTCGCGCACGCGCTGCATCACCGCATCGGCGATAGTGCTGGCGTTGGTGCCGCTCTTCTTGGCGATCGCGATTGTCACCGCCGGCGCCTCGCTCACCTCGGGCAGGTGCCGGGCCGCGGCGCCCGCCCCGGTCCCGAACCAGACGTAATCGTGCGGCGCATCGGGCGCGGCGGAAACCTGCGCGACGTCGGTCAGATAGATCGGTTGCCCGTCGTGCACCCCGACCACCAGACGGGCGACGTCGGCGCGGCCGGCGAGGAAGGTCCCAGCCTGCACCGGCACGACCCGATCCCCGCCGATCAGATCCCCGGCCTGGCGCACCAGATTGGCCGCCTGCAGGGCGCGGGCGACATCCGAGGCAGCCAGCCCGTAGGCGGCGAGCCGACCCGGCTCGAGCCGCACGCGCACGATGCTCTGCGGGGCACCGATGGTGTACACCTTGCGCGTGCCCGGGATGCGCTTCAGCTGCGTCTCGATCGCATGCGCCACCTTCCCGAGCGGGTAGGAGCCGTAGCGCGGCGCGTCGCTCCAGAGCGTCAGAGTGACGATGGGCACGTCATTGATGCCCATCGGCTTGATCAGCGGCGGCAGCACCCCGGCGCCCGGCGGCCACAGGTCGCGATGCGAATAGATCGCGTTGTAGAGGCGCACCAGCGACGGATTGCGCCGCTCGCCCACTTCGAACTGCACGCCGATGACGGCGAGGCCCGGTTCGGATTCCGAGAAGATGTGCTTCACGCCGGAGACTTCCCCGAGCACCTGCTCCATCGGCGTGGTCACCTGGCTGGCGACCTGCTGCGCCGAGGCGCCCGGGAAAGGAATGAATACGTTCGCGAAGGTGACGTGGATCTGCGGGTCTTCCTCGCGCGGAGTGATGGCGAGTGCGAACAGCCCCAGGCCGACGGCGAGCAGCGCCAGCAGCGGGGTGATCTGGTTGTGCAGGAATCGCCGGGCGAGCCGCCCGCTGAATCCGAGCTCCGTGCTCACTGCGCGCTCCCGGTAATCACCGGGAAGGGCGCGAGCCGCCGCATCGCCTCGAGCGGATCGAGCGCCACCTGCTCGCCCGGCTCGAGCCCGGCGAGCACCTCGACCTGCGTGCCCACCGGCTCACCGAGGCGCACCTGCTGCAGCAGCGTCTGCCCGTCGGGCTGAACCAGATAGACCGCGGTCACGCCGCTGCGGCGCACGAGCGCGCTCTGCGGCACGAGCATCTGCGCCTGCTCGCCGGTATCGAACGCCACGCGCACCACCATGCCGGGGTAGAGCCCCTTCAAACCTGCCGGCAGCTCGAGGTGCACCGTGAATGTGTTGGATTGGGGCGAGGCCTCGGGAAACACGGTGACCTGCGTCGC
>JAPTUI010000345.1 GCA_028067895.1 Pseudomonadota bacterium
GGCCAAGCGGGAGATCAGGTAAACGGGGAAGAACGACCCGTTGGCCGTCGGCTCGTCCATGCAGTGAACGATGGAGGGAACCTGCTTGACGATATCCTGCTCGCGCAGGGAAAATTCTTCGTGTTGAGTACCGAGGTGATCGGCAATCCTGCGCGCATGCAGCGATTCGTCGAACCGCGGGTCGTCGAACGCCACTGTGAACGTCCGCACTGGGCGCGAGGACTGGTGCTGCATCACGGCGGTGACCAGGGAGGAGTCGATTCCGCCGGAGAGAAATGCTCCGGTAGGAACGTCCGCGTGCATTTGCTCGCGTACGGAGTGGCGCAACAGCTCTTCCGCTTGATCGATGGCGGCCCTTTGATCCGTCACTGCGGAAGCCCGGCCTTGCGCCGCCGCTTCTCGGCAGCTCCAGTACGCTCGAGGCCTGAGTTCATTCAGGCGTGATGTGTCGCCCGGGTGTGGCCACGCGGGCGTCAAGCGCTGGTCGCCGCCGGCGCGAACTGTGAGTACCTGACCTGCCGGGAGTTTGTAAATACCCTCGTATATCGACAGCGCGCCCGGTACGCAGCCATCGCGGAGGTAGGCACCCGCCGCCCCGTGGCTGATGCGCGGATCAAAGTACGGGATGGCCCGGAACGCGCGCAGCTCGGAAGCGAAGAAGAGATGGCCGAAGACTTCTCCAAAATACAGCGGCTTCTCGCCCATGCGGTCCCGGGCCAGATGCAACACCCGATCGCGCCCATCCCACACGGCGACGGCGAACATGCCCACGCACCGTTTGAGGGCATCGTCGATGCCCCACTGTGCGATGGCCGCAAGGAGAACCTCCGTGTCACTCTCGCCGCGGAAAGTGTGACCCAAGGCGCGTAACTGCGGGCGCAGTTCCCTGAAATTGTAAATCTCGCCGTTGAAGGCAATCCAGAAGCGCCCGGTATACTCCATGGGCTGGCGGCCCGTGTCGGTGAGATCGATGATGGCGAGACGCCGATGGGCGAGGGCAACCTGCTCTGAGGGGGACGCCCAGACCCCTGATCCATCGGGACCGCGGTGCGTCAGTCGGTGCGCCATGCGCGCGACGATCTGTTCCAGCGGGTCGGACAGTTTGCCCGTGGAATCTCTAAGCGCGATCGCTCCTGCTATGCCGCACATGGTCTCTCGCGTCCGGATGACATTCGTCTGGTGAGTAATTGCCCGCAATCGCAGATATCATAACGGCTACCCGGCTCCCGGGGGGAATGGCTACGCGCAACCATGAAGGTCCTCTGGTTCTCTCACCTTGTGCCATACCCGCAGACCGGATTAGGCGTCTTGCAGAGAAGCTACCATCTTATCCGGGAGCTTGCGCGGGCACACGATGTGTACCTGCTCGCGTTCGTGCAGCGTAGAATCATTAAAGAATTGCTCGGCGATGTCGATGCCGGGCTTGAAACAGCCCGGGAGCATCTTGGCCAATATTGTGCACGGGTGCAGTTTCTGCCTATTCCCTCCGAGCGATCACGCATGGGACGGTCGTGGCTCTTGGCGCGTGGCCTGCTGGGCATCAGCCCGTACACGATCAGATGGCTGCAATCGGAGCAGGCCAGGACTACGGCCATGCAGTGGAATGCGGCGATCGATTTCGACATTGTGCATTTCGATACATTGAGTCTCGCACCCTATCGGGACATTTTCTCCCGTTGTGCGACGTCACTCGATCATCACAACATCGAATCGGACATGATGCTGCGGCGGGCGGCGAGCGAGAAGAATCCGCTGAAGCGCGGGTACCTCTGGCAGGAAGGTTGGCGCCTGCAGCGATACGAGCGCCGCATATGTCCACAGTTCGACCTGAACATAACTTGTTCGAGTCTCGATACGGAAAGGCTCGAGCGGGTGGCCCCCGGTACGACGATCGCAGAAATTCCAAATGGAGTCGACACGGAATATTTCCGACCGCAGGGCGAGTCCGAGGATCCGCACAGTCTGGTATTTGCGGGCAACCTCTCCTGGTATCCCAACGCCGCGGCCATGGTCTTCTTCGCGGAAAAAATCTGGCCATTGTTGAAAAGAGCGCTGCCCGCGGTGACCATGAATGTGATCGGGGCAAATCCTCCGCAGCGCTTGCAGGAGTTGGCCGGGCGTGACAAGAACTTCCGCGTGCATGGCTTCGTTCCCGACGTGCGGCCATTGATCGCACGGGCGGCGCTCTATGTGTGCCCCATCATGGACGGAGGTGGCACGAAGTTGAAAGTACTGGACGCACTTGCGCTGGAGAAGGCCATCGTCGCGCACCCGGTCGCGTGCGAGGGTATTGCCGTGCGTGAAGGCCACGATGTCGTTTTCGCCCGGACGCCCCATGAGTTCGTTCAACGCATAGTAACACTGCTCGGAGACTCCTCCAGAAAAAGGCAGTTGGCCGCAAATGCGCGCAGCCTGGCGACCTCTGTCTATTCGTATGCGGTGATCGGGCGCAAGCTCGTCTGGGAGCTCGAGCGGTGTCGGGCCCGGCACGGGTGAAGACTGCAGCGACCTGATGCGTGGTGCGCAGCAGCTGTCGCGGCGCCAAGGATCGAGGATGATCTCGATCGTTCTCTTCGGTGCTGCAGACCTGAGCCAAGCGCTCGTCGCCGAGGAGGAAAGCAGTTCAACGGAGGTATTTGGAACAGAGTCCAATGCGTGCGGCGGATGCGGCGGTAACGAGCCAAAGCCAGATCGAGGCAGTTTCTCGTTACACGGCGACTCCATTATCGCCTGCGAGTTGCATGACAACCGGCGCGACGGTGCGCGGTCACCGCGGCGGCTGTCCGTATCCCGAGAATCGCTTGCGCTGGTGCAGCCAGAACCGCTGGCACAGCGGCGCAATCGGTACTTCTTCGTCTGAGGATAATCGAATTCTGCGTTGACGAGGCGGTGGACATGCGTCTCCCGGTATGCTATGGGCTTGCGGGGGGTTGCCTCTGTGGAAATCGGCCGGTTATCCTGCACATTCTCCGCGAATCCGCGAAGTGTAATTTGGATGCTCGTGATGCTTGGCGAGAGTGGGTCCGCCCGCTTGAAGCTGTTCCGCAAGAAATCGGGACGCGTCTATTGCGCAGCACTGCCCCGACGCTTTCACGTGGGCGTGAGAGACACGTGGTGACGACCTCGGTCATCATTCCGGCGCACAACGAAGAGCGATATTTACCGCACCTGTTGCGGAGCCTTGCCCGTTATGGTCCACAAAATGCGGAAATCATTGTGGTGGACAACGGCTCAACCGATCGAACGGCGCAGATCGCCGCGACGTTCAATGCGCGCGTAGTCGCGTGCGAACGAGTCTATCCGGGAATCGCGAGGAATGTCGGAGCCCGAGCGGTCGGCGGCGACATTCTCGTCTTCCTGGATGCCGATGTGGAACTGACCGAAGAGTGGCAAAAGACCTGGGTCGAATGCGAGCGCGCTCTCACGGTCGATCCGTGGCAACTCTTCGGGTCGATTTGCGATATCTCGCGTGACCCTTCCAGGATTGAGCGGATATGGTTTGCGCCGATGCGAAAGCGCAAGCGCTCACATGTGGACGGCGCCAATATAATCATGAGCCGCCAGTTGTTCGAGCACATCGGCGGTTTTGATGAATCGCTTGAGACTGGCGAAGACGTGGAGTTATGTCAGCGGGTGCGCGCAAGCGCAAGCCACGTCACGCTGTGCGATGGGCTGAAGGTTTACCACAACGGTTACCCGAGAACGGTTATCGCGTTCATCAAGCGCGAGCGGTGGCACGGTCGCGGGGATCTCGGCAGTCTGCGGTGTGTGGTGAAATCCAAGGTTGTGATCGCAACGGTGCTGTTTGCCGTGTTCAATTTGGGAGCGCTCGTCGCGCTATGTATTCGCGATTGGGTCGGCCAGGGGCTGTGCGACGCTGGAATTTTCTGTCTGTGCGTGCTCGGTGCCAAGCGCGCGACCGGGAGTGGTAGGCTTCAAGCCATTGCCCTGGCCTATTGTTATTATATTGGTCGATTGCTGTCGATTATCAGCGTTTTTCAATCCTTCGTCACCTCGCCACGACGGCGCGATGCGACCCCGGGCCATTGTTCGCATCGCCAACATTGGCGCGTGAAGTGACCCTGCGGAGCTCGCTCACGCGATTCGCACGAACGTGCCAAGAGCGCAGGCGTGCCGGTCGACCTGCGGGGTGATCCGGGTATGTCGCTCGCATCCGCCCGGCCGGCGGCAGTCACGTTCCGTGCAACGAATCCGCTCAGCTGCGCGCAGGCTTCGCGCCGGCCGGACTGCCGTGCAGCGCCAGCCAGCGCAAAATGTCGGCGCGGCGGACCAGGCCGACCATGTGACCCTTCTCGAGCACCGGAACCTGATTGAGGTCGCGGTTCGCGAGCAGGTTCAGCACCTCGAGCACGTCTTCCTCGGGTCGAACCCCGACGATCTTCTCCGGCGGATGCAGCACGTCGCGGACCGTC
>JAPTUI010000549.1 GCA_028067895.1 Pseudomonadota bacterium
CGGACCGGTCGGCCCGGTGGAGTTCATCGGCGTCGGCGCGGCCAAACAGCCGATCGTTGCCGCTCGCGCCCCCGGCGGACTGTCGGTCGTGGTCGCCCGCAACCGCATGAGCCGCGGCACGCTGGTCGACAGCCTCTTTGCCGAGGACTCCGAGCACGTCTCGGTCCTCATCGTCTTTGCCGTGCTCGCACTCGGCCTGATGTGGCTGATCAGCGGCTGGAGCCTGCAGCCGATCGAGCGGGCCTCGCGCGAAGCGGCACGAGTCGGTCCACGCGAGCCGGATCTGCGCATCTCCGCCGGCGGTCTGCCGCGGGAGATCCAACCGCTCGTGGAAGCCGTCAACGGGGCGCTCGACCGGCTCTCGCGCGCCTATGCGGTCGAGCGGCGGCTCACGGCCGACGCGGCCCACGAGCTGCGCACGCCGCTCGCGGTGCTCAATCTGCGCCTGCAGCGGGCGCGCCTGACGGGCACCACGGACTGGCCGGCGGTCGAGCGCGAGTTGAGTCAGATGGGGCGCCTCGTCGATCAGCTGATCGACCTGGCGCGCAAGGAGTCGCTCTCCTACCAGCCGCGCGGCGCGCAGTGGCCGAAGTTGAACCTCTCGCGCCTGACCCGCGAGGCCGCCGCCCAGGTCCTGCCCTTGATGGAAGCCCAGGGGCGGCGCCTGGAGATGCACGTGCCGGATACCGTCGAGATCGCCGGCCGCGCCGATGATCTGCGCGACATGGTGCGCAACCTGCTCGACAACGCCCTGGTGCACGGTGAGGGCACCGTCAGCGTGCGTATCGTGCCGCCGACCGTGCCCGATGGGATGATCCGGATCGAGGTGCGCGACGAGGGACATGGGGTCCCCGCCGGACAGGAGGAGTCGGTGTTCGAGCGCTTCCACCGCCTCAACGCCCAGGCCCCCGGCTCCGGACTCGGCCTCGCCATCGTGCGCCAGGTGGCCCGCAGCCACGGCGGCGATGCCCGCTTCTCCCCCGGCGAAGGGCGCATCATCGTGCAACTGCCCGCAGCGCGTGCCCCGGAGATGGCCTCTCGGGCGCGCAGCCGGTTGAAATCCTCCACCGACGCCCCGATCCTCCCGCGAGTGCGCACGGAGAATGATGATGATCGAAGTCAGCCTGAACACCTTTGAGCAGGAAGTCCTCGCCGCCTCGCGGCAGCTGCCGGTCCTGGTGGATTTCTGGGCACCGTGGTGCGGACCGTGCCGCGCCTTGGGTCCGGTGCTTGAGCGGCTCGAGGCCAGCTATGCCGGTCGCTTCAAGCTGGTGAAGGTGAACTCCGACGAGAACCCTGAACTGTCCGAGAAGTTCATGGTGCGCAGCATTCCGTATGTCCTCGCCTTCGTCGATGGCAATCCCGTCGACGGGTTCATCGGGGCGCTGCCGGAGAGCCAGATCCGGCCATTCCTCGAGCGGTTGCTGCCCGGGTCTTCGGAGGCAGAACGCCGACGGGGCCATCAACTGATCGGCGCTGGGGACTTTGCCGGCGCCGTCGCAGCATTTTCCAAGGCGATCGAGGCCGATGCAGAGAACGACGAGGCAAAACTGGACCTGGTCGATGTCCTGCTGAACCGTCTGCCGACGCCGCCGGATCCCCCACAGCTCGAACGCGCCGCACAGGCCCTCGCCACGCTCGGACCGCGGGGTCAGGCCGATGCGCGCGCCGCGGCGCTGAAGACCCGCCTGGAAAGTCTGAAAGAGGCTGCCGCACTGCCCGACGTCGACACCCTGCGCGCGCAGGTGGCCGCCAATGGGACAGACCTGAAAGCCCGCTCGGCGCTGGCACAACGCTACATCGCCAACGGCGAGCACGCGAAGGCGCTCGAAACGCTGCTCGAAATCATCAAGCGCGACCGCCAGTACGAGGGCGGTGCGGCCCGACAGTCGTTCCTCTCGGTCCTCGAACTGGCCGCCGGTGAGCCCGCCCTGGTCTCGGAATACCGCAAGCGGCTCTCGTTGGTTCTGAACTGACGCGATCGGCAAGCCCGCATGCGCCCCGCACTCTCACGGCGCGTGCGGACGCTCGCCCAACCCGAGAACACCGGCGTAAACATCGGCGAGCGGCAGCTCGATCCCGAGCGAGGGCAGCGCCAACATTGCCTCGGCGCCCTGAATGTGCTCGGGGCTCCAGTGTTGTGCGCGGCGATGCACGCGTGCCCGGCATTCGTCCTGCCACAGGATCACGTAGTCCTCGATGGACGGTTCCCGCCGATAATTCAGTGCCTTCTCGCGCAGATCGATGTGCCGGGTCGTCGGTGACAACACCTCCACCACCACCCGCGGCGCGGCAATGGAATCCCGTCCCCACCGCTCGGGCTGGCAGGCCACCATCACGTCCGGGTAGTAGACGATCCGGTCCTCGCCCAGCGCCAAACGCAACTTCAGATCCGCGAGGAAGACCTGGCACGACCCACCCTGCAGCCGTGCCGAAAGCGCTTTTGCCAACTGAAATGTGATCTGGTTGTGCGCCACGCTCGCCCCGGACATCGCATAGAGTGCGCCATTGAGATACTCGTGACGTTCACGACTGCGCGTCTCATGCGCGAAATAGTCCTCTAACGTCATCGGCTGTTCCGGCGAAACATACGCACCCCGAGCTTCCGCGACTGTGCTCGATGGCTCCTCCGGGCTCACCCCGGCGATCCAGTCCGCCAAGACCGCCCGCTGCGCAGCGGACAAGCGCAGAATCGCTTCGCGAAGATCATTCAGCTCACTCATGACGCCCCCAACCAACTCTATGCCTGCGAGTTTACGTCCGTCGCTCTCGCGTTCGCCTGCGCATTTCTCGGAATTCTTGAAGTTATGTGTAAAAAACACCCGCTTCCAGCGGCGTTGACACACGTCGGGCAGTGACGAATCAAAACATGTTTGGGGCAAACGTTGGTTTCCAGGAGATAGCCACGACGTCGACTTGAGCGTCTCGCAACAACGTCCGACGCGGACGCGTCCCGAGATCAATCATCAAGATCTCACGGTCCGCCCAAGGCATGGCGTCACACGCGTTTTGATGGAACCCGCAGACACAGATGGAGTGCGCGCCACGGTCCGATCCCGCGGCGCCTTCGGGCCGATCGAGCTGCGGAGCGGCTACTGAGGGCCGTGGCCGTGGATCGCGCCCTTGAGCAGCGCGTCCACCTCGGCCTCCGCCTTCAGCCAGTCCTGCTCCTCACCGCCCGGCGCAAAACTGCGGCGTTCGGCGTGAAAATATGCCGCCTGCGCAATCATGGCGCGCCGGGTTTCGACCGTGACGCTCGTGGCGGTCGCGGCTGAATTCCCTTTCGGCTTGGCCGGTGATACGCGGCGGGCGGGCGCCTTGGGCGCAACGGCCTGCTCGGTTTTGCGCGTGGGGGTCGAATCGGAACGTCGAGTCGCCATAAGTCCTCCTCAGGATGGCTCCGTGCGCGAATTGCGGCACCAGTCTGTGCCCCCCCTTTCGGCTGACGAGATCGCCCGCCGACGCGACAGGCCTACAGGATAGACCCGAAGTGTTGCAGGCGCCAACCCGCGCGCTGCGATTTGTCCGCTTCAGGGTGTGCCCACGGCCCACGCGGTCGGCAGCTCGACGTATCGAGCGCCGCGATTATGATAATTTAACTTGAAAAATCATATGCTTACATGGAACTTTCATCCTGACGCGCGATCTACGGACTCTCGCTCGGTCAGGAGCATCTCAGGCCTTGCGAATGGGCATTCAGCTGAGCATTGGTCAGTGCTGGCTCCCCTCCCAGGCACCGCGCCGCGCCTGAGGCGGTCCTCGTTCATGGCTTAGCGCAATCAGGCACGCTCCCCGCGCAGCACAGGCCGACGCGGTGACTGCGGCTCCGCCGCCAGAGCCCACCCCGCCGCCATACAGATAGTGCATCCAACACCAGCCGCGCTGCGTCGAGCACTCCACGCACTGGGCGTCTCGGGGATTCACCGGCAGCGGTGTCCGCGGGCTCGAGATGTTTGGCTGCCGCATGAACCGGGACAAGTGACGGATCGACGCATCTTGGGCAGGCGGACCTCCTGCTGCGCGTTGAATCAGCTGCCTGCATCGCTCGCACCACCGCCTGAACAGCGAGGGTGTTTCCGTCACCCTCCGCCGGGACGGCGGGGCCGTGCTCGCAGTGTATCTGCCATAATCGGCGGATCGCCGCCCGGGGGAGCGCGGCGCAGAAACGGAGTCCGCGGATGCCCACTGCCGTCACGTCCCTGCGCCAGAACCTGGTCGCGGCGCTGCTGCAGACCAAACCGGCGCAACTGCCCTGGCGGGTGCTGCTGCGCAACACCGCTGCGGTGGTCCTGCCGCTCGTCTGGGGCATCGCCACCGCGCACCTGTTGCCGGGCATCGCCGCGGCCGTGGGCGCGGTGGTGACGATGTACTCGGATCAACCGGGCCCGTACCGCCAGCGCCTGTTCCGGCTGC
>JAPTUI010000390.1 GCA_028067895.1 Pseudomonadota bacterium
TTTATTTGAATTTCTGGTGGAAAGGGAGGGACTCGAACCCTCGACCCCGGCATTATGAGTGCCGTGCTCTAACCAGCTGAGCTACCTTTCCACGACGGCTGAGCCGCCGGCACGCGCCGTCGGTGGCCTCCCCAGGAGGGGGGGCGCATTGTCGGCGGGGGATACCGGGGGTGTCAACCGCCTAGACGTTGAACCGGAAGTGGACCACGTCTCCCTCGTGCATCACATATTCTTTGCCTTCCAGGCGCAGCTTGCCTGCCTCCCGGGCTCCCGCTTCGCCCCGGCAGGCAATGTAATCCGCATAGCCGATCACCTCGGCTCGGATGAATCCACGCTCGAAATCCGTATGAATCACCCCGGCAGCCTGGGGGGCCGTGGCGCCGACGTGCACCGTCCAGGCCCGCACTTCCTTCTCCCCGGCCGTGAAATAGGTCTGCAGCCCGAGCAGCCGGTAGCCGGCCCGGATCACCCGGTCGAGACCCGGCTCCTCGAGGCCGAGCTCGGCCAAGAACCCCACTCGGTCCGCCGCATCCAGCTGGGCGATTTCCGCCTCGATGGCCGCACAGATCGCAACGGTGACGGCCCCCTCGGCAGCCGCCCGCTGCTCGACCCGCTCGAGTAGCGGATTTCCCTTGAACCCGCCCTCGGCGACGTTTGCGACGTACATGACGGGCTTGGCCGTGATCAGCTGCAGCTCGCGCAGGTCACGCGCCTCCTCCGCCGAGAGGCTCATCGCCCGAACCGGCTTCACCTGATCGAGATGCGCCTTGACCCGCTCGAGAAGCTGCTTCTTGCGCAGCGCATCCTTGTCACCGCTCTTGGCGGCCTTGGCGGCGCGCTCCAGGCCCTTCTCGACGGTCGAGAGGTCCGCCAGCGCCAGCTCGGTGTCGATCACCTCGATGTCGCTCAGCGGGTCGACCTTGCCCGCGACATGCACGATGTCGGAACTCTCGAAGCAGCGCACCACGTGCGCGATCGCATCGACCTCGCGGATATGGGAGAGAAACTGGTTGCCGAGCCCCTCGCCCTTGGATGCACCGGCCACGAGGCCCGCAATATCCACGAATTCCACGGTAGCCGGAACGGTGCGCTCGGGATGGACGATTTCGGCGAGCGCATCGAGCCGCGCATCCGGCACCGGCACCATGCCGACGTTCGGGTCGATGGTGCAAAACGGATAATTGGCCGCCGCCGCGTTCTGCGCCTGCGTCAGCGCATTGAACAGCGTCGACTTGCCGACATTCGGCAGCCCCACGATGCCGCAGCGGATAGACATGTATGAAACTCCTTCGAGCCCGGACTTACGCCGGGCGATCTGATGATGCCGCGTCGGTGCGCGAATGCAGTTGGTTCATGGCCTTCTGCGCACCCTCCTGCAGCATCACCGGCAGTGCGTCGGCCGCATCACGCAATGCCGCGCCTATTGCATCGGCGTCGGCCGCCGCGGGCCGGCCGAGCACGTAGTTCAGCACCGCATCGCGCGCACCGGGGTGGCCGATGCCGATGCGCAGCCGCCAGAACGAGGCGCCCAGGCGCGCCATGATGTCCCGCAGCCCGTTGTGACCGCCGGCGCCACCGCCGTGCTTCAGCCGCACCACTCCGGGCGGGAAGTCGAGCTCATCGTGCGCCACCAGCACCGCATCGAGCGGGATCTTGTAGAAGCCGGCCACGCTCTGCACGGCAGCCCCGCTCAAGTTCATGAAGGTCATGGGCTTGAGCAGCCAGATCTCGTGCGCACCGAGCCTCATCCGCCCGAGCTCGCCCTGATGACGCGGCTCGGCGCGCAGACTCGTGCCCGTGCGCCGCGCCAACTCCTCGACGAACTCGAAGCCGGCATTGTGCCGGGTACGGGCATAGGTGGGGCCCGGATTCCCGAGCCCCACCACCAGCCTGAGCGGCAGACCTGACATGCGCCGCTGCGCCCGCCTCGGGGCTTACTTCTTCTGCTCGCCCTTGCCAGCCTCGGCCGCCGGCGCAGCCGCGGCCGGCGCCGCCCCCCCTTCGGCAGGGGCAGCCGCCTCGGCGGTCGGCTCCGGTTCTGCCACGCGCGGACTGTGGATCGACACCACGGCCGCATTGCGGTGCGCCAGATGCGGAATCGTCACGCCGGGGGGCAGCGGGATGTCGGCGAGGAACTTCGTGTCGTTGATGTTCATCTCGGACAGGTCGAGTTCCAGGTACTCCGGCAGATCCTTAGGCAGGCAGAGCACTTCGACGTCGGTCATCATGTGCGACACGACGCCGCCCTGGGTCTTCACGCCCGGGCTGCCGGCCTCACCCTTGAAGTGGATCGGCAGGTGCAGACGGATCGGCTCGTCCTCGCTCACACGCTGCAGATCCAGGTGCACCACCTGGTTCTTCGCCGGGTGCATCTGCAGGTCCTTGACGATCGCGGCCTGTTTGCGGCCGTCGACCTCGAGCTGCACGATGGAGGAATAGAAGCGCTCGTCTTCGATGACGACCAGCAGCTTGTGGTGCTCGAGCGCGAGCGTCTCCGGCTCGGCCTTGCCGCCATAGAGAATCGCGGGGACTTTACCGGCGCGACGCAGGCGGCGGCTCGCACCTTTGCCTTGCGTCCCGCGCGCGTCCGCGCTGAAAGTGAATGAAATTCGCATGATGTTCTCCAATCTACGATGACACCGTGCCGTGACCCGCGACCAGGCCACGACACACCTTTGAAACTCTCGAGCCGCCCGCGTGCGCGGCGGCTCAGTCGACGTACAGTGAGCTGACCGATTCCTCGTCGCGGATGCGGCGGATCGACTCCGCGAGCAGCGCCGCGACCGACAGCTGGCGGATGCGCTTGCAGGCGCGCGCCGCCTCGGTGAGCGGAATCGTGTCGGTCACGACGAGCTCATCGAGCGCCGAGTCCGAGATGCGCTTGATCGCCTCGCCCGACAGGATCGCATGCGTGATGTAGGCGACCACTTTGACCGCCCCCTCGTCCTTCAGCGCCTTGGCTGCATGGCAGAGTGTGCCGGCCGTGTCGATCATGTCATCGACCAACACGCAGACCTTGCCGCGGATGTCGCCAATGATGTTCATCACCTTCGACTCGTTCGGCCGCGGCCGGCGCTTGTCGATGATGGCCAGATCCGCATCGTCGAGCCGCTTGGCGAACGCCCGGGCGCGCACCACGCCACCGACATCCGGCGAGACGATCACGATATTGTGGTACGCCTGCTTCCAGGCATCCCCGAGCAGCACCGGCGAGGCGTACACGTTATCGACCGGAATGTCGAAGAAGCCCTGGATCTGATCGGCGTGCAGATCGATGGTGAGCAGCCGGTTGACCCCCGCGATCGACATCATGTTGGCCACCAGCCGCGCGGTGATCGCCGAGCGCGTCGCGCGCGGCCGGCGGTCCTGGCGCGAGTAGCCAAAGTACGGCACCACCGCGGTGATGCGGGCCGCCGAGGCGCGCCGGCACGCATCGACCATGACCAGCAGCTCCATCAAATTATCGTTGGTCGGCGGGCAGGTCGGCTGCACGATGAACACATCGCGGCCGCGCACGTTCTCCATCAGCTCGACGTTGATCTCCCCGTCGCTGAAGCGCCCGACATAGGCCCGGCCGAGCCGCGTCTGCAGGTGGCGCGCGATCTCGGTCGCCAGCCCCGGGTTGGCGTTGCCGGCAAACAGAGCCAAAACATCGCTCGTGCTCATGAGTACGTCACTTCAGCCAAACACCACGGCGCCGCCCGCAGCAGCGCCTCGATTGAGGAGTTGGCTGGGGTGGAAGGATTCGAACCTCCGAATGGCGGGATCAAAACCCGCTGCCTTACCACTTGGCGACACCCCAGCACTGCAAAAGCCTTCCACTGCACCCGCTGCGCCTCGCGCGGTGCGCAGCGCACCTAGGTCAGAAGCGCGTGCAGCGGGGACACGTTCAGGCCCCGCGCCACGAAACTGCGCCACTTGTCCGGGACTCGAGCCGCGATGCGCTCTGCTTCACGGGGACTGGCGACGGGTGCGAAAATGCACGAACCGGTTCCGGTGAGCCGCGCTGGCGCGTATCGCCCCAGCCAGTCGAGCGCCTCGGCCACTTCCGGCCAGTGCGCCCGCACCACCGGCTCGCAGTCGTTGCGCCCGCCGGACTCGAAGAAGGCGCGTATTGTGATGATGGGTGAATTTCGTGTCAATTCAGGGCTCTGGAACACCTCCCGAGTCGACACACTGACTCCCGGACGCACGATGACGTACCAGCGCTCCGGCAGGGTCACCGCCTCGAGCCGTTCCCCGACGCCCTCCGCCCAGGCCGAAAAACCTCTAACGAATACAGGCACATCCGCGCCGAGCGGCAGCCCCAGCTCGGCCAGGGCGTCGGCGGACAGTCCACAGTCCCACAGGTGATTCAGCGCCAGCAGTGCCGTGGCCGCATCGGTACTG
>JAPTUI010000111.1 GCA_028067895.1 Pseudomonadota bacterium
CATCAATCATGATATTGATCCGTTTGCTCATGTCGGGGGCTCCAGAGGACTCAGTGTGTATAATATTACACACTTCGGCTCCCATGGCGATCGAAAGCAATTCTTTGACGCGAGAGCCGGCGCCAGGGTGGCGCCGGGGCTGAGGAATTATTCGACTGCCTGCAAAACCGGGATGCCGGCCATCACCTCGCCCGCCGCGCCGCACAAGTGCCCGAGCCCGAGCCCGCTTTCGGATCAAGCGATCGCTGGCGCCGAGGAGACGGCGCCTCCGGGTTTACCGCAACGAGGGCTGTAGCTGCGCCGCCGGGACGCTCAGGCGGTTTCGGGCCGCCTTGCAGTCCGATCGCAGTCGGCACGCAGCGCCGTCAGCGAATACTGGATGACCCACGATTGCAGAGGGTCCATACCAGAGTTGGAACAGACGTGGGTCGGTAAATGTGCGCTTGCCGACGCGGTAACGCGTCCAGATGAGCGAGTGCGTGTCCGCTCGATCCACGGCCAGTGTCTCCCGCCACTTTCCCGAAGGGGAATTTCACGATGCGCACGGATTCTGCCCGCAACCGGTGCTAGCCGCTCTTCGCGGATTCGAGGGGTAGCGCGAGGAGGCCGCTCCGCCGCACTCGTCATCCAGTGTTCGGATGCCGCATTTTGTACCATAGCCGGGTCCGCAGGCCCAAGCGCCGCCAAATCTGTTACGTTTTTCTTTGCGACGTGGATCAGGAATACGAGACCGTGTCCTCCGCTGAGACGCCGACGCCCCGTGTCGCAGGCAGGCGATGGGTGAGACCGTCGACCCCCGAGGACGGCCCGGCCATCGTCGCGTTGATGAAACAGGCGGGGCTTCAGCCGCACGAGGATCCGGTGCACCTGTACTGGAAATACTGGCAGGCGCACCCGGACTGGCCCGGATCGCGCTCGTTCGTGGTCACGGATGGCAAGGAGATCCTGGCGCATGGCGCTGCCTGTCCGGGGACGCTTCACTCGGGCGTCCTCCAGGCGCGAGTGATCCACATGATCGATTGGGCTGCGCGGCGCGATTCGGTGGGCGCCGGCGTGTTGCTGATGAAGCACGTCGCGCGGATGACCGACTTTCTGCTCGGCATCGGCGGCAGCGATCACACGCTCAAGATCATGCCGCTGACCGGATTTTGTCCGTCCGGCACTGTGACCGGATACGTGAGAACGCTGTCATCGTTACGAATATTGCAACGACCCGGCGGGGCCCGCTGGAAGGTGCCGCCGCGCATTGTGCGAAGCCTCCTCTGGTCCCTGTCGGCCCCCCGAGCCAAGGTGGCCGGCTGGCAGGCGCGGCGGATCGGTATCGAGGAGGTGCCGCGGATCGCGCAGGCCCTGCCCGACAGACATCGGGGTAGGGTGCTTCTCGGGCGCTCACCGGACTTCCTCCGTCACGTGCTGGCCTGTCCCATCGTCCCGGTGGAGTTCTATGCGCTCGAGAAAGCCGGGAGGGCCTTGGGGTATTTCGTTTTGAGCTACGCTCCCGGACAAGCCCGGCTCGTCGATCTGTGGATGGCTTCGGAGGACCCTGCCGACTGGCGCGCCCTGGTGCATTCTGCGGTGCGGCAGGCCAAGAGCCGGGGCGGGCTGGCGGAGCTCGTGGTCTGGTCGAGCGATCCCCGGCTGTCGCAGGTCCTCGGCGCCTGCGGCTTTCATGCACGCCTGAACCTGCCGATTTACCTGCGAAGCTCGGGGGGAATGCCGGTTCCCCAGGAGACGCTGAGGGTGCAGATGATCGACAACGATGCGTTCTACCTCTACTTCGGGCGGAACGAGCTATGGGCCTGAGAGATCATCCGGCGCTTTTGCATCCGCTCTGGCTCGGTAGGGCTCTCAGTGTGGTCCGTCCACCCAGAGCGTGTTACAGCGCGTCTCAGGCGCTCAGATGTGGGGCCGCCGCGGAGTGGGACTGATGGCTGCTCTACCCGGGGTTGTCCCGTCCGACTGCCACCTGTCTGTCGAGGAGAGCGCCGGCGCGGACTGGGATCCGTTCGTGAGGCAAAGCACGGGCGCCAGTCTCTATCACTTGAGTGGCTGGACCGAGCTTGCCCGGGAGGTCTTCGGGCACCGAACGCTCTTCGTGAAGGCGCGGCAGGCGTCCGGGGCGCTCATCGGGGTGCTGCCGGTGATCCAGCAGAAGAGCCGGCTGCTCGGGAACTTCGCCACGTCCGTGGCCTTTTACAATTACGGCGGGGCGCTCACGGCGGAGCTGGAGGTCGCCCGGCAGATGATGATCCGGGCGTCCGAGTCCGCCGAGAAGCTCGGCTGCCGCTATCTGGAGTTCCGCGACACCCAATGCCGCCCGGTCGACTGGGCCCTGCGTAAGGATAAGATCACGTTGCAGCTTGAATTGCCGGAGACCTTCGAGGCCCTGTCCAAGCGCCTAGGCGCGAAGCTGCGCTCACAGGTGAAGCGGGCGGAGCGGGAAGGGGTTCGCTGCCGCATCGGGGCGAATGACCTTCTGGATGATTTCTACAGCGTGTTCGCCGAGAACATGCGCGATCTCGGTACCCCCGTCTATCCCAAGCGCTTCTTCGAGGCCATCCTCCGACGCTTCGAGCCCTATTGTCAGCTGGTGGTGATCGATTGGCACGGGGAGCCGGCGGCCGCGGCGTTCCTCACCTTCTGGCAGGGACGGGGAGAGGTCCCTTGGGCCTCCTGCCGGGCCAAGGCCAAGCCCCTGGGGCTCAACATGAAGCTCTACTGGGAGCTGCTCTGCCTCTCGGTGGGCAGGGGCTGCACGCTGTTTGACTTCGGCCGCTCGACCGTTGACAGCGGCACCTACCGGTTCAAGCGCCAGTGGGGCGCAGAGCCCGTGCCTTTGTACTGGTACCGCTGGGAGCGGCAGGGCAGCGGGCATGAGGCTTCCGCGGGCGACGGGGAGGGGAAGGGGAGAGTGATGGAGTTGGCGACAGCGGTCTGGCAACGTCTGCCATTGCCCATCGCGAACACGATCGGCCCCCTCATCAGCGGAGCGCTGCCCTGGTGAGCGCCTGGAAGAGAATTGCCAAGCGGGCGGTGGTTCATACCATCGCCCGAACGGCGCCCCTCACCTGGGGGTGGCGCAAGCCGGGCTCGCTCATCGTCCTGATGTATCACCGGGTGCTGCCGAAGGATTCCCCGGAGCGCCAATTCGAGCAGCCCGGGATGTACGTGTCTCCCGAGACGCTCGATCTGCATCTGAGTGAGCTGAAGCGCCGCTTCGAGCTTGTGCAGCTCGATGAGTGGTTGCGGCGGGCGCAAGTCGGCTTGCCGCTTCCCAGGCTGGCCTGCGCGATCACCTTCGATGACGGTTGGCGCGACAATTTCGACTTCGCGTTGCCGGTTCTGCGGCGCCATGCGGCCCCGGCGACCATCTTTCTGGTTTCGAGCTACATCGGCACGACCCAGCGCTTTTGGCCCAATCGCCTGATCGAGCTCGCGAGGTCCGCATTCGCCGATCCCGGCTCGCTCGCCTTTCCGCAAACACTTGCGGCTCTCGTCAATCCCGTCCTGGCGCAGGCGCGGGAGCGCAAGGCGCTGCGGATCGAAGATCTGGATTCGCTCGTACAGCAGGCCAAGGGATTCGGTGAGGACGAGATCCGTCGGCTCATCGATGCCACCGCGCCGAGCGGCCGCAGCTCGAGCGAGTACCGCGAGATTCTCGATGAGGCGCAGATCGCGGACATGGCCCAGAGCGGGTTGATCCGCTTCGGCTCGCACACCATGACCCATCTGCGCCTTGGGGGCGCTGTATCGCCTGAAGCGCTGGAGCGTGAAATCGGCGGCTCGCGGTCGCGGCTGCGCGAGCTGTGCGGACAGGAAATTGGACTCTTCTGCTATCCGAACGGCGACACCTCGGCGGCAGCGATCGAGTGCGTCAGACGTCACTATCTCGGTGCGGTCACGACCCGCGCCGGATGGCATGCCCGCGGCGGCGATGCGATGCGCATTCCGCGCATCGGGGTCCATGAGGATGTGAGCGCGACGCGTGCGTCGTTCCTGACCCGCCTGAGCGGGTGGCTCTAGGGTGAGAGCGGCCCCGATGCCCGGGCGAGACCCCGCCCGCGCCGGGATTCGCCTGCAACGGATTCCAGCAGTGCCGCGTAGCGCGCCAGCATGCGGCTGAGCGAGTAGCGCTCGTGAACGCGGGCTAGCCCCTTCGCAGCAAGCGAGGCGCCGAGCGCTTTGGAGGTCGTGACGCGCTCCAGGGCATCGGCAATTGCCCGTGGATCATCGACCGGCACGAGAATGCCCGCGCCGTCCTCGAGAATCTCCTCGGGGCCGCCGCTTCGCGTCGCCACCACCGGGATGCCGCAGGCCATCGCTTCGATACAGGCGATGGAGAAACCCTCAGTGCGGGAGGTGAGTACGAAGGCATCGAGATTGTTCAGGATGCGGCTGACGTCGGCTCTGAGGCCGAGGAAGGTCACGCGCTGCTCAATCCCGAGACGCCGCGCGAGGTCGAGCAGCTCCGCCGCCAGCGCATTGGTGTGGTCGCCCGCAATGGCTACGTGAAAGTTCGCCGATCGATCCCGCAATAGGCGGGCCGCGCGCAGCAGTACGTCGTACGCCTTCGGCCGGCGGACATTACCGATGGCACCGATCAGGAGGGTCTGGTCCGAGAGCCCGAGTTGCGCGCGAAGGCCGGTGTCGCGATTCGGCTGGAACGCCGTGGTGTCGACGCCATTGGGGATGACGACCGCCCGCGGCGGGGCGATTCGAAGGCGGGGCTGAAGATGCTCCCGGAGGCGCTCCGACACAAAGACCACCCGGCGCGAGCCGGTGCGCACGAGAGCCGATTTCACTGCGGCGAAGCGTTCCGTGCTGGGCACGTCGGTTTGGCCATGGAGGATCGAGATGACGGGAATCGAGAGCATCTTGCCGAGCAGCGCCGCGTACACCGCGCTGCCGTACAGATGAGCGACGATGACCTCTGCTTTGACCGTGCGGGCGATTCTGCTCAGCTGCAAGAGATAGGAGACGTTGAATGAGCCCTTGGCCGGCACAACGAACGGCTCGCCTGCGCGCTCCCCGATCTGCTCTGCGAGCCACCCGTGACCGCCGACCACCGCGCTGGAGCGGAAGCGCTCCGGGTCTAGGGACGTCGCCGTCTGCAGAAAGACCGTTTCCGCGCCGCCCGGTCCTCCCGTATCGATGATGTGAAGCACTGAAACCATGCCGTCTTGCCGCGCCGTCCAGTCATTTCAGAGAACTCCGATGCTTCATCTTAGCAGTAGAGTCCCAGCCGTTATGGTCAGAGCATTTTAATGTCGAGCTGGCGTCTGCGATGTGCGACGTCGCATTATTTTAACTCTTGCTTTTGCTGTGCAGTACGTCACAGGATGCATCAGTTCTTATCGATGCTGGACAGGTTTGGCGCTAGCTTTCAAGCAAGCTCCGCAGAAACCGTTGACTCAAGTTTTGCTGCCGCGGCACGTTACTGACCGCGTCAACTGCTTCCATGTTACAGATACTCGGAGAAGCTCGATTATGAATTTCCTGCGTGGTGGCCTGCTCGCCGGCTTGACACTGGCGTCCGTCGTTCTGGGCTCGACTCCAGTGTTGGCTGCCACCGCGCCCTCGGCGGGTGCGCCGGATGGCACGCCGCAGTTGCTGACGGAGCTTCTATTCAATTCCACGACGCCCATGGAGACGACGCAGGCGGCGACGTCCACGACCCCGAAGACGTTGGTGTCGCTGCCATCAAGTTTTATCAACACTCCGGGCTGGTCTGTAGGCGCCCAGAACGGCGGAGCGATAGGCGTGCAGGCGACGACGGGGCCCAACGGATCCACGGTGGACGCACTGGTGGGTGATTATCCCGTGGCCGGCAACGGTGCCGATTACGAGTGGGCGAATTACAGTGTTGCGAGCCTCAATACCGAGGATGTCTACATCGAGTTCTGGGCCAGGATGCCTGGGGCGAAGGAAGGCTGCAAGTTCGTGAAGATCTTCGGCCAGAACCTTATTCAGGGTAGTTATGCAAACACGACGATTGCCACAAATTACACCGGTGTCGATTACGGAGCACTCTGGCAGGTAGCGTTCGGTGATGGAACCTCCGTTGCCAACGATGATCAGAATGTCATTAATCTCAATGGAACGTATCCCCAGTGGATAGGGCGTTCGTACGGGACGGCCGTCGTTGAGACGCCCCAGATGAGCAATTTCTCGTCGGCCGACTGGGGGACGGGGTGGCATCACTTTCTCATCCACGTCAAATTCAACAGCGGTACCACCTCGCAAAACGAGGTGCCAAACGGTGAGTATTTCTTGGAGGTCGACGGCAAGGTCTACGCGAATGCGACCGGACTCTATAATCGCAACCCTGCCGACGGACCCATCGATCAGATTGATTTCTTTGGCTGGGCCCAGGGGGACCCCAGCGCGTTCGAGCTGGATTACTACGACATTCGGATCTCAACCGGGGGCTTCATGAACTCGCCGTTGCCGGATCCTCCATCGAATGTTGCGGCGCAGTAAAGTGCCCGCTCGGCAATCAGCGCGGTTGCGAAGGGGCGAGCGCTTTCAGCCATTGTGCCAGCTCTCGAATCCCGGGCCGAGGGTCGGATAGCCGCAAGATCTCCTGCCGGCATACAGGGTCCACGAAGGTGCGCGCAAATGCCAAAACGGCCTGAGTTTTAACGCGTGAACCTGCCCGCTCATCTCTTAGTCGGATGAGCAGGCTGTCGAGGTCTCCCAGGAGCCACCGCAGACGTCTCCCGATGACGTAGGGTTGTGGCAGTGTCAGGGGCACGTCCCGCGTGATTTGATACAAGAGCCAGGGAAAGTCGACGCCGCAGTCGACGGCCAGTTGCAGGGAGCCCCAGAAGCGCCCGTTCACCTCCATCAGGTAGGGGGTGCCATCGTCGCCGACGCGGAACTCAACCATGGCTGGCCCTGTCCAGTCGGCCGCGGAGAGCAGCTTCGCTGCGGCCGACTGCATGACCAGATCAACCGGAACGCTCTCGCACAAAACGCTCACGCCCCCCGTCGGAGGCTTTTCGCGGATCCGCCGGTGTGCAAACCATGCAATGGGTCCAGAGGGTCCATAGAGTGCAAATATGCCGGCACCGTGACCCGGCACGAAGCGCTGGATCAGGCAGGGAAGATCTCCCAGCCATTCCTGACGGGGTAATAGCTCGGACAGTACGCTGGGACTGCCGGCGATCTGGACGCCGGTCGAGAGAACCCTGTCGCCTTTCAGATAGCGAGAGCGCGCCGGTTTGAGCACGACCGGGAAGCCGATGTCGTGTGCCGCGCTCACGATCGCGGCGGCCGTGTCTGCGATCCGAGTCGCAGGCGCCGGAATTTCCAGCCGGCCGGCCAGTTCGAGCAGACGGGCCTTATCGGTCAGAACCTCGTAGCTCATCTCCCGCGGGGCGGCCAGTCGCGCGAATTCCGCCAGATTCGGTTGACTGACGAGCAGCATCGTCGTCAAATCCGTCGCCGGTACTATGGTATCGATGCCGAGGCGTTCGGTAATGGCGATGATCTCGTCGAGGAATCGGCTGGGCGAGGTCGCAGGATCCGGATAGCACACCGAGGCGGTAACGTACCGGGAAGCGGCGCCGAGGGCATTGGTTCGGTGATCGCCTGCGACCACGGCCAATCCGTGGCGACCGAGACTGCGGATGACCGCCAGGGCAGTTCGCTGATTGGCATCGAGCACCAGGACTTTGCGCATGTTGCCCGCTAGATATTTTTGTTGAGCCGTGGATGTGTATTGAGCTTACCAGAATGATGCGCGCACGGAGCAGCCGCTCTATTGGCGAAGCGCTCGCGGCGCTGAGAAGGCGAGCATGCTAGACATCGAGCTGTATGGCGGGAAACGCGGAATCCTCGAGCACTCTCGAGCCCGCCTACTGTATACGCTAGGCGCATATCGCAACGTGCGCGACGTCGAGTGGTCCTTGGTGCGAAGGCTGGTATTCATTTGCCGGGGTAATATCTGCCGCAGTCCCTATGCGAGTAGCCGGGCGCAGTCGCTCGGCTTGCCTGCGGTCTCCTTTGGTCTCGATGCGGCGGAGGGAGCACCCGCGAATCCGGCCGCAGCGAAGTATGCGCTGACGCGAGGTATCGATCTGTCGGCGCATCGCTCGGCGAGAATGGAGCCGGCCCGTCTGGCCGACGGCGATTGGGTGATCGTGTTCGAGCCAGCCCAGCTCGCCGAGGTTCGCCGCAGCATCGGCCATGGGTTGCCGGCCACGCTGCTTGGTGTGTGGTCGCGCCCCAGCCGGCCTCACATTCAGGACCCGTACGGGCGGAGCGAGAGGTACTTTCAGCGATGCTTTTCGGTGATTGACGAGAACATTGCCGAGCTGTTTGGCCGCATGGTCAGAGGCGGCGCGCCGGCAACGAAGAATGCGTCAGCGCGCGTCGCACGAGTGCCTGCATCGCATCGGAACTCCTGCGATGGGACGGCCGGGTAATGGAGAAACTGTACACCTTGAATCCAAAGGCGCTCTGGGCGCAGTTCCGCAAGGAGCATTTCGCATTCTGGATGGTATGCTTCTACATGATTCTGCAGTATTTCGACCCGATGGAGATCTATCACTCGCTTACATTTCTTCACCTGGACAAGGTCGTTTTTTTTCTGGCCTTGCTTGCCCTGCCGATGGACCCCCAAAGACGCTGGGTGCGGGATTCGACCAATGTGTGGATGACCTTGTTCTGGGTGGTGCTCGTCGCTTCCTCCGCACTTGCCATTTACCCGGCTATCTCGTGGAAGCATTGGTTCGATTTCTTCGGCTGGCTTGCGATCTACTTTCTCATCATCAACACCGTCACCACTCCGGAGCGGTATTTCATCTTTCTGGTCCTCTTTCTATTGGCGAACTTCAAGCTTTCCTTTTTCGGTGCACGCACCTGGATCAAGCGCGGCTTCGGCTTCGTGAATTGGGGCATCATCGGACCGCCGGGAGACTTCCAGAACTCCGCGGACCTTTCCATCGAAATGCTGATGTTCGCGCCCATCGCATTCGAGCTGGCGATGTTTGTAAAACCTCACGTCAAGCGCATCACCCATTGGTTTCTGATGATAGGTGCCGTTACGGGCGCAATGACCGTGCTTGGCGCGAGCAGCCGCGGTGCCCAGGTCGCGTTGGCTTTCCAGGGGGCATGGGCGGCCATTCAGCGCAAGCTGAATGTCAAAGTGCTGATCGGCATCGCACTGGTCGCATGGATTGGTTACGCGATTCTGCCCGCAGGGGAGAAGGCGCGTTTCAGCAGGTCGGGAACCGATCCGACGTCCCTTCAGCGCTTTGATTACTGGAGGGCGGGGCTGAAAATGATCGAAAGCCACCCCGTGCTCGGGGTGGGCTTTTGGAATTTTCCCGCAGTGTACGCCGCGGAGGACCCCAATAAGCTGTGGCACGGAACCGCGCAGCTTCCACACAATATCTTTATGCAGGTGGGTACGGACGCAGGCCTATTGGGTCTTGGGGTCTTCCTGATATTGATCTTTCGTAATTTCAGCCTTGCAAAAGATATCCGGCGCATGTGCGCGCGGAATAAGAATGCGCCCCCTTTCGCGCCGAATATAGCCAGAGGATTGGTGGTTTCTGCCTGGGGATTCGTCATTGCGGGGCAATTCGACACGGTGGCCTATTATCCCTTTCTGTGGATCAATTTGGCGTTGATGGTGTCTTTGGCGAATATCGTGCGCAGGGCCGAAGAGCAAACCGTGTCCGTCAGCTCCGTGCAACAGACGCGTGCGGTCGCCGGCAGCCTCCCTGCCCCTGGCGGGAGGGTGCGAAGTGGATTGCCTGCAACACAAAATCCCAAATGAGCCGGGTACTTCGGGTATTGCACGTCGTGTCGGGTGATTTGTGGGCGGGAGCCGAGGTCCAGGCGTTTACCTTGATGTCTCGCCTGGCGCAGATGCCTCGTACCGAGGTTGGCGCCGCTGTCCTGAATGAGGGGATGCTGGCCGACCGGCTTCGCTCCGTCGGCATTTCGGTCTGTATTCTGGATGAGCGTAAGACCTCCTCGCTACGGATATTCATTCAGCTCCGGGGCGTGCTGCGCGGCTGGAAGCCGGATGTCATCCATACCCATCGGCAGAAAGAGAATATCCTGGGCTCGCTGGCGAACTGCTCATGCCGGAACGTCCCTTCCGTTCGCACCGTGCACGGGGCGAGCGAGCACGCAAGCCCTGCGGGATGGGCGGGTGTCCGCCACCGGGTGGTGGTGGGCCTCGATCGATGGTGCGGTCGCACCCTGCAGCAGGGAGTCATTGCGGTCACGCAGGAGCTCGGCGTCAGGTTAAAGAACGAATTTCCGCGCGAGAAAATCACGGTGGTGGAGAATGGGGTGGACTTTGAGCAGGTGCGACGCGACATGGGGAGCGCAGAGTTCCGCACTAGCGAGCCTGATGCGACGCACGTCGGGATCGCAAGCCGTCTCGTCGAGGTGAAACGGGTCGACCTCTTCCTGAAAACTGCGGCGCTCTTATTGCGCGAACACCCTGAGCGCAACTGGAGATTTCATGTATTTGGCGATGGCCCGATGCGGCCGAATCTGCAAGAACTCTCGCAGAGCCTGCAATTGGCGGAGACGGTGGTCTTTCACGGCCATCGGCAGGATGTCGCGACCTGCGTAGGCGGATTGGACGTTCTCGTCGTTTGCTCGGACCATGAAGGCATGCCGATGATTGCGCTCGAGGGGGCAGCCCTCGGGGTGCCAACGGTCGCGCATGCCGTTGGCGGATTGCTCGAGGTTGTGCCGAAAGAATTCCTGGTTGCCCAGCACGACGCGCGCGGTTACGGCGAAGGGATTATGCGGGCTCTCCGGGAAGATGGGCGCGACATCGAGGCGAAGACCGCGAGAGAGATTCGCGGACGATTTTCTGCGCAACACAATGCCGAGAGAGTCCGTGCCCTCTATGAGCAAATGGTGGCCGAGAGAGATGCAAAATGCTGTCGGTAGGCAAAAGTTTCCGATGCATATGATGCGCTAAGCGCAATAATCGATGACCTCTCAGAAGCGATCACGCAGTTTCGGCAGTCATACTGCGACCTATGCGATTGGGAACATCGCGCGCAGGGTCGTCGGTTTCGCAATGCTGCCGATATACACCCGATTCTTGACCCCGGCAGACTACGGTGTAGTGGGCTTGCTGGCGTTTGCACTCGCCCTTTTCGAGCCCCTTTTTGGCGCAAGGCTGGGCTGGGCAATTCCAAAGTTCTACTTTGACGCGCGCGACAGCCGAGCCAGGCGTGCCGTGATATGGAGCGCGTTGGGTCTCACGGGGGCAGCGAGCGCGGCGTCCGTGGTGCTGCTCATCCTGTTGCGAGGTGTAGGCGCCGAGATTCTGTTCGGGAATCGCAAGTATGCGCTCGCCCTCGGAGTGTTCGCCATCACTCTGTTGAGTCAACCGATCGAACAAACGGGGATGACCTATCTTCGCCTGCGCGAGCAATCCCGGCTCTTCCTGGTCTTCAGCATGGTCAAATTGGTGCTCCAGCTCGGGCTGAATCTGCTCCTGGTCGTTCATTGGAAACAGGGGGTCCTCGGTGTCGTGCTGAGCGCGGTGATTTCGTCCGTCCTGCTTGGCATCGGATCGACGATTTATGTCGCAGTTCATGAGGCGCCCGTGTTCGACTGGCAGTTGACGCGCAGGATGCTCCAGTTCTGCTGGCCCATGTGGCTGTCGGGGTTGGCCGGACTTTATATAGGGTCATCGGGCGCGGTGTTTCTCAGGATGTTCGCCACGCTGGGCGATGTGGGGCGACTGGAACTGGCGGTGAAGTTTTCCGCCGTAGTAGGAATTCTCGAGATGTCGCCGTTCTTCCAGCATTGGGAGCCGATGAGTTATCAATATCACAAGGAAGAGGGCGGACAGCGGAAATTCCAGGTGGCGTTCATCACCATCTCGGCGTTGATGTTCGCAGGCTGGATGGGCATCAGCATATTCTCCGCGCCCGTGATCAGGCTGATGGCGACGACGCCATTTTATGCGGCGGCATCAGTGGTGCCCATCGTGACACTCGGCTTCATCGTGAACAGTCTGAGGCAGTTCTTCAATTTCAGCTTTTTTGTCACGGCAAATACCAAGATCCATAGTCTGTGTCAGTACGGCACGGCGGGTGTGATTACGGTCGCATATCTACTGCTTGTCCCCAGATTCGGCCTGATGGGGGCCGCACTGGCGCAGACTTTGGCGTTTGCGATCAATTTCATTTTTGTCCACTTATTGTCGCGGCGCTACTATGACCCAGGATTCAAACTCGCGCCGTTGGGTTTTTTTTTGGTGATCGGTGCTTCGGCATATATCTGTTCGAATGTGGTGTTTCGTGCCTCTAATCTTGAGATTGATCTGCTGGTGAAGTCGTTAGTGTCTCTGATTGCACTCGTACTCATGGCGCTCGTGTGGATCCGCTTCATTCGAGCGGTGGAAGGCGCATCATTGGAGACCTTGCCCTGGCCACTGGATAAGCTTGGACGAATTCAGCTTAGCCGACAATCGGGATGTTAGAGAATGTCAGGGAAGCAGCGCTCTATCAGTCTGGCGGACTTAATGAGAGTAGATGGGCGATAATCGCGGCAGTTCTTCTGGGTAGCACATCGGTTGAGCATGAGCAATTTCCGCTCGATCAACGGTAACAGTGGCTTCTTGCTGTGACCGCCGGTCAATGGGCGGCTGCCGCAGCGGCTCCTTGCCCGTTTTGTGGTGGGGAGTAGTCGAGGGACGGAATCTCTCGGAACTCGAAAGGTCCGATCGCGCATCGTGTTCGGCTTCCGGCACGCCGATGACCTTGATGACCGGCGCGAGGTTCTTGAGCCCGCGCACAGCGCGTCGGTGCTCGGCAACCGCGGTGACCGGTGTTAATTCCTCCGCCTGCGGACTAGGCGCGGAAGGCTACGCGCGGAACACGAAGCTGCTATCGGCAAACGGACTGATTAGAATCGGCATGCTTCTACGTCAGAACGTGGTGAGGTGTATCACCAGCGCAAGATTCATGCGCGAGATGCGGATTTACGATCGGAATCCGTCTTGCAGGCAGGCGCGCGCCACCAGCACCTTGTCTGCGGTCACGAGGCGATGCGTGGGAAGGGTAAACAGCCTGCCTGCGAGCGTGCTCGCATTCGGAAACGGCCCCTGGGTTCGGACTGCGTCCGGAATTCCGGCGGCCGTCGGGAGGTCATTATTGTAAAAACGGGATGCACCTAGACCCTTGCGATTGAATCGGTTTACGAGCAGGTCGCGGGCGGTCCGATCGGGCGCCAAGAGGGCGAGTCGTAGCGGTTCAGCCGGAAGGGGAGAGCCTGGGCAGTCCAATGCGACGATTCCAAGTTGCGACCATTCTTCCACAGCGGATGCCCAGATATCGCGTCGATAGGATGGTTCTTGGCGGTATAGCTCGAAGGCTATTCCGACCTGCTTCCACGCTTTCTCGGTGAGCGGGACCGCCTCGTCGAGTGGCTTGTAGGTAACATCCCCCAGGCCGGTTCCAGGCAGGGCCGAGAGGAGTCGATAGACGGTGGGGCGGGTGAGAACATTGAATGCGACAGCGGCTGCTCGGGTGGCGGCCAGACGAGCTCTTCGGGCGTAATGGGCGGGTCGAACGGAAGGGCTGTCGTTGTTCCCCGCCGGCGCGATGAGCGCACCGCCATGCAGTAGGTTCATCGGCTTGCCGCGGCCGAAGCTCAGGACCACGTAGTCTCCCGGCCAGTCGATCGGCTCCCGGGGAAGATATTGAGCGCTGTCCTGAATGAGTGGGATGTGCCTGTCCTTGCAGAGGCGGATCAGGTCCGCGGAGCCATCACCGAGTCCCAGGAGATTGACGGCGACGATGGCCGCCGTATTGCTGGATAGGTTGGATTGGAGAGCGTTGAGATCGTAAGACCAGCGGGACGGTGCGACATCAACGAGTCGCGGATGTACGGCCGCGTGCAGGCAGGCTGCCACCAGGTCGGGGCAGCCATATGCGGGGACGATGACCTCTGGGGTCCTTGCGGCGCTACGCGCGGCGCAGCGGGCGATGGCCTGGGCGAGAGCCGCGGTCCCAGAGGTGTACAGCGTGATCCTGCGGTTTCCGAAGAACCGTTCCATGGAGGTACGAGCCCCCGCATCCCCTCTCCTTAGCGACACTGCCCGGCGCACCGGCGGCAGGGCGTAGAACCTCATCGCTTCGAGGGCTCCCAGATGAGGATGGTGCGGCCGGACAGAGTGAGGAGGGCAGCATGCAGTATGGCCACATTCACTTCCACGAAGTAGATGACGATTCTTGCAAGGCCGATCCGGCGCAGGCCGGGTACGAACCGGGACACGAGAGGCAAGAGGTACAGGGCGAGCTGGGCCAGCAGCGGCAGAACGTAGACCGGGTGCGAGTCCTGGAAGACCAGAACGGCGTTGGCGCCGGCTGTACCCAGGAGGAACCAGGGAGTGGCCCATCGCATCACTTTGTGGCTGAACACCTCGAATGAAAACCGTCCGTAGCGGGAGACTTTGAGCACCTCGGCGCGGATGCGCAGCGACCCCATGCCCCGGGTGATGGTCCGCACCTTGCGCTGGTACTCCTTGCGGCTGTCCGCAATGTTTCCGTAGTAGCCGATGACGCGCCGATCGGAGACCGCCCGCATCCCGAGCTGGACACAGCTCAATGCTGTGCCGAAGTCGCTCTGCACGCGGTTGTCCCATTTCTGGCAGACGTTGCGGCGAGCCGCGAAAAACGATCCGCTCAGACCCACGAGGGAGTGAAAGCGGGTTTCCAGGTCGCGCAGCCACATCTCATAGCGGACATAGGCGCCTTCGCCCTGCAGGGTGCCGTCCGCCGTGATGAACCGGTCGACGCTCGAGACCGCGCCCACGGTCGGGTCGCGGAAGGCATCCAGAAGATGGGTGAGAGCATCCTTAGGCAATATGGTGCCGGCATCCGTGAAGACGATCACGTCCGCATCGGTCGAGGCGATTGCCAGCTCCTGCGCATGCTCTTTGCCTTTGCGCACCGGTGAGCGGATCAGGCGGACTCCCTTGTCGGCGTAATCGAGCACAATACTGTCGGTGGCATCGTCCGAAGCGTCGGAGGCCACCATCAGATCCAGTTCGACGTCCGCCGGTTCCAGAGCCAGGGTGTTGTCGATTTTTCCTGCGATCTTGGACGCTTCGTTCCGGGCGGCGATGACGATCGCGACCTTGCGGACGGGGATGGCGGGCGCATTGGTATCGCTTTTCCGCGGCGGCAGGATCAGCAAGAGCGCCGGATACCAGAAGTAGCTGTAAAGGGCTGCGATGACGCAGAACCAGAATAATGCTTCCATCATCCTCTCAGAGACCCGTATCTGGAGTTATTGAAGCGCCGGAATAGACGGCTCGACGCGCTCGGATCTCGAGGCATTCGCCGCTTCGGACCATGCCGATAGCATGACCAGCGCCCAGATCTCGTTTGCCGCAGGGCCGCGTTGCGCGAGGTAGTCGTCCCAGAGCCGGCGGATGGGTGCGTGACGGACCGGGAACATGGCCTCGAACGCCGTATCACCGAGCATGTCTCCAGCCCAGTCCTTGAGCGGACCCCGCAGCCATTTGTCGATGGGCACGGTGAATCCCATCTTCGGCCGTTCGATCAGCGAGCGCGGAATATATCGATCCAGGATTGCCCGCAGCAGCCACTTGGTTGTGCTACCGCGCAGCTTGACGTCGTCCGGTAGCCTCCAGCTGAACTCGACGAGACGGTGATCGAGCAGCGGCAGGCGCGTTTCCAGGCTGGTGGCCATACTCGCCCGATCCACTTTAGCCAGATTGTCGTCCGGCAGATAATTGATCTGGTCGGCCAGCAGCATCGACGGCAAGTCGTCCCCGAATTGCGCCGGCCAGTCACGTGGGGGCGCTTCCGCCCCCCCTTCGAGACCCGAGGGCTCGGTCCACCAGGAGGTCAGGCGGAGATAGCTCTCGGTGAATGTCCTGGACGTCAGTATGCGGGCGAGCTTGCGGCGGGCATCGGCTGAGCCGACCTGGCTGCCCAATCGCGCCAGCTTCCCCGTCAGCCAGCCGCCCGGTAAGCCGCTGCTCGAGAGGAACTCGGCCAGGCGCCGCCGCAGGGGCGGTGGTAGCCATTGTGTCCGGCGCCACGCCTTGGGACCCAGGACGTACCGATTATATCCGGCGAAAAGCTCATCTCCGCCATCCCCGGAGAGCGCCACGGTGACCTGGGTGCGCGCCAGCTGGGAGATCAGATAAACGGGGAAAAACGATCCGTTGGCCGTCGGCTCGTCCATGCACCGGACGATCCAGGGCACTTGCGCGACGATGTCCTGCTCGCGAAGGGGGAATTCCTCGTGACGGGTGCCGAGGTGGTCCGCGATGGCGCGCGCATGGCGGGACTCATCGAACCGCGGATCATCGAAAGCAACGGTGAACGTGCGCACCGGCTGCGAGGACTGATGCTGCATCACCGCGGTGACCAGGGAAGAATCGATCCCGCCGGACAGAAACGCCCCAGTAGGGACGTCGGCGTGCATCTGCGCCCGCACGGCCTGACGCAACAATTCCTCGCCTTGGTCGATGGCCGCACTGTGATCCATGATCAGGGACTTCCGTCCCTGCGTCGCGGCGTGCCGACAGCTCCAGTAACGATGGGGTCTCAGCTCGTTCGGGCTCGATGCTTCCCTTGGCTGCGGCCAGTCAGCCGTTAACCGCTGATCGCGGTCGGCGCGGACGGTGAGCACCTGTCCCGGTGGAAGCTTGAAGATGCCCTCGTATATCGATAGCGCTCCGGATACGCAGCCGTCGCGCAGGTACGAGCTTGCCGCTTGAGTGCAGATTCGCGCATCGAAGCTCGGTATCGCCCGGAACGCGCGCAGTTCCGAGGCGAAGAACAGATGTCCGAAGACCTCGCCCAGATACAGGGGCTTCTCGCCCATGCGGTCGCGGGCCAGGTGCAGAACCCGATCCCGCGCATCCCACACGGCGAAGGCGAACATGCCGACGCAGCGACTTAAGGCCTGGTCTATGCCCCACTGCGCAATGGCTGCCAGGAGCACTTCTGTATCGCTTTCGCCGCGGAAGACGTGACCCAAGCCCTGCAACAGGGGGCGTAATTCCCTAAAATTATAAATTTCGCCGTTGAACGTTATCCGGAAGCGCCCCGCGTACTCCATGGGCTGGCGGCCCGTATCGGTAAGATCGATGATCGCGAGACGTTTGTGCGCGAGGGCAATCCGCTCTGAAGGGCTGCTCCAGAGACCTGATCCGTCCGGACCACGGTGTGTCAGGCGTTGCGCCATACGCTCGACGATCCGATCCAGCGGATCGGACAATCTGCCGGGAGTAGAATTCAGCGCTACGGCTCCTGCGATTCCGCACATGCTGTATGGCGTCCAGTATGAAGCCCGGGTCGGAAGGAACTCTGCTGATACGCAGATATAATATCTGAATTACTCCGGACAATCCTGCGCAAGTATCCTGGCGGCAAGGCGTGAAACCGGTCGAGAGGGCCGAAATGAAATCGATCTTGATCCTGCTGCACTGCCAATCGAATACCGGGTATGCGATAGGGCCCCTGGAGAAAACGTTCTACGACATGGCGGGGGAGCTGTGTGATCATGACTCTTCACGGATCCATTTTGCCTATCCATCGATGAGCAAGGGGCCGTCACCCACGCTTCCGGCCGACTTCACCCAATACGCGATAATCGATACCGCGCGGACCGATGCCGAACACGGTCTGGCAGCGGAGCACTATATTCGTGATCATGACATCGACACGATCTTTGGCTTTGACCAACCTGTCCACCTGCCAATATACAGATATTTTCGCCGCGGCGGTGTCCGGCACTTCATCTCGTATTGGGGCGCGCCCATGAGTTCGATGAACAACTGGGCGATCAGGTTCGTCAAGAGAATTGGGGTGAGGTTGCGCAAGCTTGGACCCGACCACTACATCTTCGAGTCGAGGGGAATGGGTGAACTGGCAATAAAAGGGCGCGGCATACCTTCGCTAAGAGTCAGCATCGTGCCCCTGGGCGTTGATGCTGTCCGATTCAGACCCGAGCCGCGCGACGAGCGGTACGTGTATGAACAAATGGCGATTCCGAGGCAAAGGCGGATTTTCTTCTACTCCGGTCACATGGAACCGCGCAAAGGCGTCGCTGTGATCATGAGCGCCGCGAATCGTCTGAGCGAATCCCGCGAGCAGGACGACTGGCATATATTGCTGTGCGGGAACAAAGGAGATGAGAGTCTCCAGTATGAGCAGATGCTCACAGCAGAGGCGCGCGCGCGCGTGACATTCGCGGGCTACCGCTCCGATTTGGAAATACTGTGTCGTGGCTGCTACGCCGCGATGATCATGAGTACGGGATGGGATTCATTCCCACGAACGGGAATGGAAGTTCAAGCCAGCGGTCTACCTCTGATCGTATCCAACCTCAGGGGTATAAACGAATCCGTGCAGGACGGCGTGACCGGTCTGATTTTGAAAGCGGGCGACAGGGACGCGCTTGCGGGTGCAATGCGCCGTCTGCTGGACGATCGCGCATGGAGAGATCAGCTCAGCCGACGGGCTCGCTTACGGATTGAGACGGATTTCACGATCGATAAGCAGCTTTCGACGTTGATTAAGGTCGTTCGACATATCGTGTTGTAGACGTCACTGATGCATCGACCGAGAATATTCTCTGGGTGACCATGAGGAGCGCGCGTCTACGAACCGGTAACTTGGACGCAAGCCCCAAGAAATCAATAGACGTGGATCCGTTCAAGGATTTCTCAGTAATCGGAGCCGGAAGTCGTTGACGATCTTTGCACGCGAGCGATCGCGCGTCGCCAGAGGTTGGTAAGCACCCCGAAGCCGTGACCTGCAAAGTAAGCATAACCGACCGCGAGCAGAGGTATGGCCATATGCCAGTCACGCGGTGATTGCCGGATGCGTTTCGCGGCGAAGAGGAGGGGCGGTACAAACTGGAGCACGAGGTCGGCGCCAAGTGCGCTAAGGGATTTGAATCCCGGGTTGAGCAGGGCGGCCGCGATCAGAACGGGTGCGGCGGCGGATGCCGTCAAAAACAGAAAAGTTAGAATCAACGTTAGATCAAATTCCGTTCGGACTTCAATGTGGTGGCTGCCATGCCAGATTTCCTTCTTCAGGACATTCCACCAGGTTTTAGGGTATCCGTGATGTACGATGTGACAATCGGAAGCGGACAACAGTGCGAGTCCTCGGGAGCGAATCCGGTTCGACATATCGTCATCTTCACCGGAAACGAGGTCCTCGTCGAATCCTCCCTCGTGTCGAAGCAGAGATGCCCGGGCGATGAAACTGGAGGTTGCGATGGTCTTCACATGGCGGACATAACCAGGGCCGGTTGCGCTAGGGGCGAGAGATCTCTCGACCCATGTGCCCTCAGCAGATGACAGGCAAGGTCCCCCTACTGCACCTATGCTGTCGTCGGACACAAGAAGGCGGATTGCGGTTTGGAGCCATGTTGCCGGAACGGAGCAGTCTCCGTCGACGTAGGCGACGAACTCGCCTTTCGCGGTGGCAAGGCCGGCATTTCTGACGGAGCCTATCTTTCCGGTGGAGATAGGCAGCACCCGGGCGCCGGCGGCGTGCGCCAACTCTGCGGTGCGATCAGTTGAGGAGTGGTCTACGACCAATAACTCGAGCATTTCGCGCGGCCACTTGGTTTTCCTCACGGACTCTATACATTTCCCAATGTATCGCTCCTCATTGTGCGCCGGTATGATTACCGATACGTATGGGCTCGTAGAGCGTGGGTGAGCGCTGTTCATCCGTTCAGCCTGAACTCGTCTGAATATAAAAGTGGGATTATAATAACCATATACCGTTGCGCGTTGCGACGAACACCGCGGCGCATTGGAGCTGGCGGGGTTGTGGCATTGCCGGGCACGTTGGGGGCCGGGTGTGAATCACGGAGCGAAGATCTGCGAACAGTCGCTCATGATCGTCGAACGAAAGCGCGTATTTTCTGGCGCCTTCCGAAAGGCATTGTCCTAGAGCGCCATTGCCCCGCATTCGGCACGGCGCATCGCGCAAGGCATAGAGGGCTCCAGGGGGAAGCGTTACAGCGAGATCCTTGTGCAAGATGTCTTCTGTTGAAGCGCCTCGGGTGATTACAACCGGCTTGCCGAGAATTATGGCCTCCAGGTAAACCCTGATGCCGGCGGTCTGGATCACTCCGACAATTATGCAAACGACCACTACTTCCCCGGTGATTTTGGGTGCCTTATTCCGGGCGGGCGGCAATGACGACGGCGAACTTGTGGACGGCGAACGGAGCCAAATTGCAGCCGGCATTCCGCGGCGACATGATAAGTTAAGAGCGCCGGGTGCCAGAAATAGCTGCCGGTGGCTACGATGGTGCGCAGCCAGAAGAGCCCCTCCAGCATGCACTCGCGACTTCGTGCTCGTCGCCACCTATGAGAGTCGCGGAAAAGTCTCGTAGATCGCAAATCCGGTGCCGTCGAATTACGCTGCTTGCGAAATCATTGCGCCCTCAAGCTAGAACGATCGCCTTATTTCTCCCGTTTTCGATATCCTCGGAAGAGTACGTGGCAGGCTAAGATCTTCGCCCAAAGTGAGCATGATAACGCATCTGGTATTCGCTTCTCCTGCCCTCCCGTCGCCGGAAAAACCATTCTACGGAGAAACTACCATTTCATCCATTCACTGGCCAGAATTCATGGGTTTCGTTTTCTTGGATCCACGCGGTGGACGATTTCCAAGGCTCTCTCGGTAGAAGGGTCGCCGGGCGCATTCTGAAGACTGGTAACGTCTGCGTCCCTGCGGGCGCGATGGGTCGTTTGCTTGGCGATCGCGGATGCAGAGATCAAGTGAGCAGGCAATCGCGCTATCGAATTGAGTCCGAATTTACGAGCAATAGGCGGCTTTCGAGACTGCTTGATGCAATAGGGCCGGTTGCGGCTGAGAAATCGTGATGCCATCACCAAAGACAAATCGCTTGGAACACGAAATATGGTCGATTCTTTGAATCACGACCCGCATGGCATCGCTGCCGATGGGGCAGATGGTCACGATGTTCGTGATGTGGTGTTCGTCGCGAAGTTTGATCTTGAATACCCATCGTCAGGAAATGTACAACAGATTCAATTTGAGCTCCCCCCCATCAGAAATCTTCGGTTTGTTGTATCCATTCTGAGCAATCTGTGGAAAGTCAGAAATGGGACAGCCATTTTTGTATCGATCCCCGGGGGCGCCGAACTGCTATTTCTGTTCATGGCGAAAATGCTGTATCGACGACGACTGAGCACGTTTACGTTTGATCTGTTACTGAGGGCTCCGGAGACTCGATTGGAACGATTGTCGGCGCGCATGAAGCGCCTGTTGCTACGGGCGGTTGATGTTTTCATCTGCGTGCACAAGGATGTCAGCGGGTACGCGCGGACGTATGGAATTCCGCCAGACCGATGTGAATACGTGGCATTCAAACCAAACAATTGGGATCTAGAGAGCGCCGTAGTTTCGAGGGACGGTGATTATGTCGTCGCTCTCGGAGCAAGTCATCGTGACTACCGGATACTGATCGAGGCTGTGAGGGATGTGGGGATACCGGTCAAGATCATCTTGCCGAGGGAGAGGATCACGATGCACAACGCGGATCTCGGAGACTCGCCGTTGCCGGCCAATGTAGAGCATTTGGAGGAGCACGGCGGCCGACTGGGATGGAACCGGTATATGGCGGAGAGCAGACTGGTGGTGATTCCCATCCTCCCCGGCGTGATCCAACCTGCGGGAGTGAGTGTCTACCTCGAGGCGATGGCCCTTGGAAAGCCGGTCGTGATCACACGTGGTGCGTCCACCGAAGGCATTCTCGATGAACGCTTGGCAGTGCTTGTGCCGCCGGGGGATGCGCAAGCGCTTCGGGCGGCTATTGTTGAGGTTTGGAATGACGCGGCATTGAGGCGGAGTCTGGGAGCGGCGGCAAGAGCATACGCGCGGTCGCTCGGTGATCACAAGAGATTAGTCGCGGATATACGTGATGTAATTCAAAGAAAACTTCGCGCGGAGGCAGTGAGAAGATGACGGACGAGACGGCGCAGATTGCGCATCATGCTGGAGTGCTGCGGTCCATTTCAAAATGCTATGACGACATGGTTGGGTCCCGACGGAACGGGTCATCGTATGGCCTCGCGTCAGTGTTACGTGGAGGTTTATGACGTCATCTCAGAGTATAGATCCACGAACCGCTGCGCTCCCACGTGGGGGTCGTACGTGGCGGATACGCGTTTGTGTCCGGCTATTCCCATGGATTTGGCCTTTGCGGGATTCTGCAGCAATTCCGTGATTTTCTCGGCCAGAGCTATGGTGTCGTTCGGATCTACGATATATCCCTCGGTTCCGTCGGTGATGATTTCGGGCGCCGCCCCGAAGGCGGAAGCAATTACAGGCCGGGCCTGGGCCATGGCTTCAATGAGGACCATGCCGAACGGTTCGGGGCTGGTCGAGGCGTGTACGACTATCGAGCACTGCCGGTAGTAGCGCGTGACGTCGGTTACTCGGCCGGTAAATTCGAATCGATCAGCAAAGTCAGATGACTGCGCCAATTCTCGACACTCTTGCATATAGCGTGGGCTTCCATCGGATTGGTCGCCGACAATCAGCACCCTTGTTTCTGGAAAATTTGGCAGTACCTTGAGCGTGGATAGTAGAAATTGTTTCTGGCCTTTCCACTGAGTCACGCGGCCGAAAATGCCGATGACCGGTCTTTCCGGCATCGGCGGTGGGGTGCTGTCCGGAGGCTGATCGACGAAATTCGGTATTGTCCGGATGCGCTGCGGATCGATGCCCACCCTAATGGCGGAGTTCGTCACGTCCACAGAGACTGAAACGAACTGCTTGACGTGAAGAAAGTTCCGCCGCGCGCTTCGTTCCAGGTGTCCCGCCACGTGGCCATGCAGGTGATAGATGATCGGTATGCGTAGCAGGCGGGCGGTCCATAAGGCCTCCATCGAGAAATTGTTTATGTGCATGATGTCGACCCGATGACGTCGACAAAGCAAGGCCAGTCGTGCCATGTACGGAATATTCCCAATGATTCCGCCAACGATGACAGTCAGCTCGATGGTGCGCCGGAGAGGTTTCCATTTTATTTTTCTGTGTATGATGTGCTTCCAGTTTCCAAGCGTGACGTAGTCAACGCGGGGGGCAAGGAGGGTGACTTCTGCGCTTCCGGCGAACCGGTCGGAGACAAAGCCATCGGCGCAGGCGCTTACGAGCGATGCTTCGACGAGATCAGGGTCGAGATGCTTGAGGAGATTTCTCGCGACGGCGAGGGTGCCGCCGAAAGCGATGGCGGTATCGACGATCATTACTCTAATCGGCCGGTGCGCCGGATCCGGTGTGGCCAAGAGTTGCTTTGGTGAGCTGCTCGAGGAGTCTGCGCTCGAGGGTCCTTCGATGATGCGAGGCATCTTCAAGTCCCTTGTGAGACAGTCAGAATGGATGCACGTGTGCGCTCTTGTACGTTCCACTCAGGGAAGTCGTTTCCGAGCAGTCGCGAAAGTTGGGCGACTTGCCGCCGCTGCAGTTCCGCCACGGCCTCTAGCAGACGAGGAATATCTTTCTGTGAGTGCTGTTCGCGCACGGTCCGATAGGCCTGTTGCCGAGCCCAGTTTTTCACCCAAGACGGAACCAGTGGAGAGATGCGGTTCCATCGGCGCGAATATTGAATTCGGTTCAGTATTCCTGAGCCGGCGACTCCCACCATTTCCTTGGGTTTTCGGTTGTGTGCCATCGTGGACCGATTGCCCAAGGGGTATGTAGGAAGGCCGAGCCAGCGGTAAATTCGGTCGAGTTGATGCTGCGGATCCTCGACCAGTGCTTCGAAGGAGAGGGTAAATATAGCGTTCTTGCCGAATCGCTCGATAAAGGGCTCGAGTTGCATGGCGTAGTCGCTGAAGCATAGGTAATCGGGACATTCCTGTACGGCCTTCAGTAGGGGGCGCAGCTCGCCGCCGTGGTGAACGTCTCGCACGGCATGCCAGTAATGACTTA
>JAPTUI010000059.1 GCA_028067895.1 Pseudomonadota bacterium
GAGCATCTGGTAATGCAGCACCGCGGCATTTTCGTTCAGGGCAATGATGGGGTTGTAGGGCAACTCCTGCTCGCGCTGTCCGCAGGCGGCGAGGAACGCCAATGCGATGTCGAACTCCGATCCGCCGGCCGTGAAGACCCGCTCGGCCGCCCGGTGGCCGCGCACGCCCAGCCGATTTGCCGCGCGCAGGCAGGCAAGTTCATAAGGGCTTTTCAGCGCCCGGTGGAAGTCCAGGTGACGCACCAGCCGTGGCGGATTGATGGCCCCGACGCCCCATTCGGGGAGGTTGCCGAAATCCTCGCCGAGATAGGCGGTGCGGGCGAGGTTACGCGGCAGCGCCGCACGCGCGGCCGCCAGGTCCGGGCAGGACACGATCTCAAAGTGCGCCGTCCAGTAGTCCTGCGGCAGGGCGGGCGCCTTGTACCAGTAGTCGGTCGGACTGTGGAACAGCAGCCGCGGGCGCCGGCCCGGTTCAAAATGGACGAAGCAATCCGGGACATCGAGGGGATTCCAGACCTTGAACGGCGCATTCGCTTCGAACGGATAGGTCCGGTCGTCCTGGAACACCGGCAGCAGCGAGCCGGAATGCACCAGCAGCGCGGCATGGTCGCAGGCCTCCAGTGCGGCGGCCGTGCGTTGGCACAGTCCCGCCAGGTGCGGACCGAAGAGCGCGGCCAGCGGCTCGGTGCGGGAATTGGATGCGGCAGGGGATGCAGGCATGGCGCGTGCTCGTCAATGAGTAGGAGCCGCATTTTACGACCCGGGGCGGAACTTGCGGGGGACGCCTTGGGTCGATTCAAGCTCAGGGATGCTGCCAGACCTGCCGCGGCGCCCACACTGACCGTCCACAGGCCCGCATGATCGCGGAAAACCCTCCTGTCGTCATCCGGCGACAGGAAGACGGTTTCAAATCACATTATTAACCTATAAAATCCTAGACCGCGCGACCCGTGAAGGACTCGCGGAACGACTATAACTCGTTCAAAAGTTGTTCTTTTCCTCTGAAAGCTCTCATTCCACCGGGGTACTATCGATGAATACGAAAGTTGCTCTTAGCGCGCTTGCCGCCGCAGTGCTTTTGACCGCCTGCGCCAAGCAGCCGTCCAACCAGTCGGCGAACGCTCCGGCTGCCACGCCGCCGGCCTCTTCCAGCAGCGCCGCGCCGGCCGCTTCCGGCACGAGCACCACCACGCCGTCGAGCACCAGCGGCAGCTCTAACATGGGCAGCAGCTCGGGCAGCAGCACCACGACGCCGCCGGCCGCGACCGGCAGCGACACCTCTTCTTCGACGAAGACCCCGCCGAAGAAGAAATAAGCCGTCGTCTGCAGGGGTCACGACCCCGGCTGACTTCAGCTTCACGCGGCCCGGGCGGAGCGCTCATGCGCACCGCCCGGGCCGCGTGCTTTAGGGCATCGAAGGCGTGCCCGTGCGCGCAGCCAGCAGGGGCCGCAGGTAAGTTCCCGTATGCGATTCGGGATCGGCGACGAGCCTCTCCGGCGTCCCGCAGGCGACGATCCGCCCACCCTCCTCACCGCCTTCCGGTCCCAGATCGATCAGCCAGTCGGCGCACTTGATGACATCGAGATTGTGCTCGATGACCACGATGGTATTGCCCTGGTCGCGCAGGCGCTTGAGCACCTCGAGCAGCTGCGCGACGTCATGGAAGTGCAGTCCGGTGGTGGGCTCGTCCAGGATGTACAGCGTGCGGCCGGCGGAGTGCTTGGCGAGCTCGCGCGACAGTTTCACACGCTGGGCTTCTCCGCCGGAGAGGGTCGCCGCGTTCTGCCCAAGGTGCAGGTAGGACAGCCCGACGTCTCGCAGCGTCGTCAGTCGGCTCGCGATCGCCGGCACGTTGGCGAAGAATCGCAGCGCGTCTTCCACCGTCATCTGCAGGACTTCGTAGATGGTCTTGCCGCGGTAGCGGATCTCGAGGGTCTCGCGGTTGTAGCGCTGGCCGTGGCAGACGTCGCAGGGCACGTACAGGTCCGGCAGGAAGTGCATCTCGACCCGCAAGAGCCCCTCACCCTGGCAGGCCTCGCAGCGCCCACCCTTGACGTTGAAGCTGAACCGGCCCGCCTCATAGCCTCGCGCGCGCGCTTCCGGGACGGCCGCGAACAGCTCGCGCACGGTGCCGAACAGGTTCGTATACGTGGCGGGGTTGGAGCGTGGGGTACGACCGATCGGGCTCTGGTCGATGTCGATCACCGCCTCGAACTGCTCCAGGCCCTCGATCCGCGTGCAGGGCGCCGGCTGCACGCTGCTACCGCTGATCCGTGCCCGGGCGTGGCTAAACAGCGTATCGATGATCAGCGTCGATTTTCCCGAGCCCGACACGCCGGTGACACAGGTGAGCAGCCCGACGGGGATGTCCGCATCCACGCCGCGCAAGTTGTTGCCGGTGGCGCCACGGATGCGAATCTGGTGCTGCGGAACGGGCGAGAGGCGCCGCTGTGGCAGCTCGATGGATCGCCGGCCGCTCAGGTACTGCCCGGTGAGTGAGGCCTCATCTGCCTCGATCTGCGCCGGCGTGCCGCGTGCCACCACCTGTCCGCCGTGGGCGCCGGCACCCGGTCCGAGATCGACCACGTAGTCCGCTTCCCGGATCGCCTCCTCATCGTGTTCGACCACGATCACCGTGTTGCCCAGGTCGCGCAGCCGCTTGAGCGTCTGCAGCAGCTTGCGGTTGTCGCGCGGATGCAGTCCGATCGAAGGCTCATCGAGGATGTACATCACCCCGGTCAGACCCGAACCGACCTGACTGGCGAGGCGGATGCGCTGGGCCTCGCCGCCAGAGAGGGTTTCGGCGCTGCGCTCGAGCGTGAGGTAGCGCAGGCCCACGTCGGTGAGGAATCGCAGTCGCGCGAGTACCTCGCGCACGATCTGGCCGGCCACCTCACCGCGCCAGCCCGGCAGCTGCAGCGTTTCGAGGTACACCTGAGCGCGCTCGATGGACAGCGCCGTCAGTGCCGGCAGATTCGTCTCGCCCACGAACACGGATCGGGCCGTGAGGTTCAATCGCGCACCGCTGCACTCGGGGCAGATGCGCGTGCCGCGGAATCTGGCGAGCTCGGCCCGTACGGCGTTCGAATCGGTTTCGCGGTAGCGCCGCTCGAGGTTCGGGATGATGCCCTCGAACGGGTGGCGCTTGCCGACCGCCCCGGCGGCGGTCCCGTAGCGGAACGTGATCGCCTCCTCGCCGCTGCCGTGCAGCAGCACCTGGCGCACTGGCTCGGGCAGCGCCTGCCAGGGCGTCTCGATGTCGAAGTGATAGTGTTGGGCGAGCGACTGGATCAGGTGGAAGTAATGGGCGTTGCGCCGATCCCACCCGCGGACCGCGCCACTGGCGAGCGGCAGCTGCGGATGCGTCACGATGCGCTGCGGATCGAAGAACTGCTGCACGCCGAGTCCGTCGCAGGTCGGGCAGGCGCCGAGCGGATTGTTGAATGAGAACAACTTCGGTTCGAGCGGCGGCACGCTGTAACCACAGATCGGGCAGGCATGGCTGCTGGAGAAGAGCCACTCCTCGGCCGATCCGCCGGGCACGTCGTCGGCCACTTCCGGCAGCCGCGTGACGCGCGCCACGCCCTCGCCGAGTCTCAGCGCAGTCTCGAAGGACTCGGCCAGCCGCTGCTGCACGTCGGGCTTGACCTTCATGCGGTCGACGACCGCTTCTATGGTGTGTTTGCGCTTCGGGTCCAGTTCCGGCGCCGCATCGAGCTCGTAGATCCGTCCGTCGATGCGTGCGCGCACGTACCCCTGGGCCGTGAGCTCACGCAGCGTCTCGTCGTGCGCGCCCCGGCGGTCGGTGACCCGGGGCGCGAGCAGCGCGATCGGACTGCCGGCCGGCAGCTTGAGGACCTGGTCGACCATCTGGCTGACGGTCTGGGCGGTGAGATCCTGGCCGTGCACCGGACAGCGCGGCACCCCGGCGCGCGCGAACAGCAGCCGCAGGTAGTCGTAGATCTCCGTCACCGTGCCCACCGTGGAGCGCGGGTTGTGCGTCGTGGCTTTCTGCTCGATGGCAATCGCCGGGGAAAGCCCGGCGATGTGATCGACGTCCGGCTTGTCCATCACCGAGAGGAACTGCCTCGCATAGGCAGAGAGCGACTCGACGTAGCGGCGCTGGCCCTCGGCGTAGAGCGTATCGAAGGCGAGCGAGGACTTGCCGGAGCCGGAGAGGCCCGTCAGCACGATCAGCCGCTCGCGCGGCAGATCGAGGTCGATGCCCTTGAGGTTGTGGGTGCGTGCCCCACGAATGCGAATTTCCTGCATGACCACCCAGTGTACGCGCCTTGTCCAGCGGGCCGCGCCCTCGAGGTGCGGCCCGACTTTATGGACGCACTCGTCGCCTGCCGCGCTTCGCCTCGGCGTCCGGCCCGTC
>JAPTUI010000407.1 GCA_028067895.1 Pseudomonadota bacterium
GGGGCGCCCAAGGGCAAGGAGCTCACGCTCCCCGGGCGCGAGGCGGCCAGTGCCAACGTGCACATCGGCATCAGCTGGCTCGAGTCGGTCGCCTTCGGGCACACCGAGCGCATCGGCGAGCGGGTGCTCATCATCGGGGTCGGCAACACGGCCATGGATTGCTGCCGCACCAGCCTGAGGCTCGGTGCGCGCGAGGTCAAAGTGATGGCGCGCAAGCCGCGCGGTTTCTTCAAGGCCTCCCCGTGGGAGCTCGAGGATGCCGAGGAGGAGCGGGTCGAGATCCTCGTCAACCGCTCGCCGAAGGCGTTCGTCGTCGAGAACGGCCGTCTGACGGGTATGCAGTTCGAGTGCATGGAGTACGAACTCGATGCCCGCGGGCGCATCGTCGCGGAGCGGGTGAGCGGGGAGGAGTTCCTGCCGGCCGATGACGTGATCCTCGCCATCGGCCAGGAAAACGCCTTCCCCTGGATCGAGCGCGACCTCGGCATCGAGTTCGACCGCTGGGACGTGCCGGTGGTCGATGCGCAGACCTTCCAGTCCACCCGGCCGGGCGTGTTCTTCGGCGGGGATGCCGCCTTCGGACCGAAGAACATCATCTGGGCCGTCGAGCACGGCCACCAGGCGGCCATCTCGATCCACCGCCACTGCCAGGGCGAGTCGCTCGCCGAGCGCCCGGCGCCCGCGGTGGCACTGCACAGCCGCAAGATGGGTATGCACGAATGGTCCTACGCCAATGACTACGCGCCGCTCGAGCGGCGTCTCGTGCCGCACGTGTCGCTGAAGGAGCGCTTCAAGAAGCTCGACATCGAGGTGGAGCTCGGCTTCAGCGCCGAGCAGGCCGCCGAAGAGGCGCAGCGCTGCCTGAACTGCGACGTGCAGACCGTCTTCGCCGCCAAGCTGTGCATCGAGTGCGATGCCTGCATCGACATCTGTCCGGTCGACTGCCTGACCATCACCGGCAACGGACCGGAGGCCGAGCTGCGCACGCGGCTGAAGGCGCCGGCGCAGAACGCCGCGCAGCCGCTGTACGTCTCCGGCGCGCTGCCGCAGACCGGGCGCGTCATGGTCAAGGACGAAGACCTGTGCGTGCACTGCGGACTGTGCGCCGAACGCTGTCCGACGGCCGCCTGGGACATGCAGAAGTCCCGCGTGCACTGGCCGCACGCCGCCGATGACGCCGCCGCACTCGAGGCGCGCAAGCCCAAGATTGCCTGATCCGCCCGCCGCATTCTCTGCGGCCCCTCCCGCCGGATGACATCCATGGCTCCATCCATCCCCAGTCGCATCAACGATTTCACACTCAAGATTGCCACGGTCAACGGCACCGGCTCGGCGAGCGCCAACACGCTGCTGATGAAGGCGATCTTCAGAAGCGGCGTGCCCGTGATGGGGAAGAATTTCTTCCCCTCGAACATCCAGGGCCTGCCCACCTGGTACGAGATCCGAGTCTCGCGCGACGGGCACCTGGCGCGCTCCGGCTCCGTTGAGCTGATGGTGGCGTTGAATCCCGAGACCTACGCGCGCGACGTGCGCGAGGTCGCCCCCGGCGGCTTCCTGCTCTACGACAGCACCTGGCCGCGTCCGGTGCTGCTCGCGCGCACCGACATCACCGTGCTCGGGGTGCCGCTGGCGCAGCTGTGCAACGAGAACTTCACCGGAGTGCGCACCCGCATCCTGATGAAGAACATCTGCTATGCGGGCGTACTCGCCGCGCTGCTGAATCTCGACCTCGAGCGTATGCGCGAGCTGCTCAGCGAGACCTACGCGCGCAAGCCGCAGCTCATCGAGAGCAACATGAAGGCCCTGACGCTCGGCTTCGAGTATGCCCGCACGCACTTCCCCTGCCCGCTGCCGTTCGCGCTCGAGCCGATGGACCGCACCGCCGGGCACATCATGATCGACGGCAACACCGCCGCGGCGCTCGGGTGCGTGTTCGCCGGGGCCACGGTCGCGGCCTGGTATCCGATCACCCCGTCGACTTCGCTGATGGACGCCTTCAAGGGCTTCTGCGAGCGGATGCGCGTCGATCCGGCGAGCGGCGAGAAGCGCTTCGCGTTCATCCAGGCCGAAGATGAGCTGGCGGCGATCGGCATGGTGCTCGGGGCGAGCTGGAATGGCGCGCGCGCCTTCACCGCGACGTCCGGGCCGGGCATCTCGCTGATGAACGAGTTTCTCGGCCTGGCCTACTACGCCGAGGTGCCGGCGGTCGTGTTCGATATCCAGCGCGTGGGGCCCTCGACCGGCATGCCGACGCGAACCCAGCAGGGCGATCTGCTCGCCTGTGCCTACGCCTCGCACGGTGACACCCGGCAGGTGTGTCTGTACCCGGCCAATCCGGCCGAGTGCTTCACGCTCACCGTCGCGGCCTTCGACCTCGCCGAGCGGCTGCAGACCCCGGTGCTCGTCGTCTCGGACCTCGACATCGGCATGAACGACTGGATGTGCCCGGAATTCCAGTGGGACGACGCCTATCGGCCGGACCGCGGCAAGATACTCGGGCGCGCCGAGATCGAAAAGCTGGAGAAATTCCACCGCTACCTCGATCCGGACGGCGACGGGATTCCCTGGCGCACGCTGCCCGGCGTGCACCCCAAGGGCGCGTACTTCACGCGCGGCTCCGGTCACACGCAGTTCGGCACCTACACCGAGGATTCGCACGACTACCAGGTGGTGCTCGATCGGCTGATGAAGAAATGGCAGACGACCAAGTCGCGGGTCCCGCCGGCCCTGATCGAAGGCCCGGGCAGTGAGGTCGGTCTGGTGTCGATCGGCAGCAGCGACAGCGCGGTGCGCGAGGCGCTCGCGCTGCTCGCGGCCGACGGCATCGCGCTCGATTATTTGCGGGTGCGCGCCTTTCCGTTCGGCGAGGAGGTCGAGCGGTTCCTTGCCGAGCACCGGCTGGTGTTCGTCGTCGAGCAGAACCGCGATGCGCAGCTGCGCTCGCTGCTGACGCTCGAGACCGGGGTCGAGAAGGCGAAGCTGCGCTCGCTGCTGCACTACAGCGGCCTGCCGGTGAGCTCGCATTTCATCGTCGAGGGCGTGCAGGCCGAGCTGCGCGGGCCGAGCCGTGCCGCCCGTCCGAGCGCCGTCGGCGTCTGAGGATCGCACATGACGTACATCGCCAAACCCAAGCTGACCCATCCGAGCCTGCCGCACAACGCCCTCGGCATGACGCGCCGAGCCTACGAGGGGGCACTCTCGACGCTGTGCGCCGGCTGCGGGCACGACTCGGTCACCGCCGCGATCGTCGAGGCGTGTTGGCGCCTGGGGCTCGAGCCGCAGAACCTGGTCAAGCTCTCCGGCATCGGCTGCTCGTCGAAGACCACGGCCTACTTCGTCAGCGGCGCGCACGGTTTCAACGCGGTGCACGGCCGCATGCCCTCGATTGCGACCGGCGCGAACGCCGCGAACCGCCAGCTCGCCTACATCGGCATCTCCGGCGATGGCGACACGCTCTCGATCGGACTCGGGCAGTTCTGTCATGCCATCCGTCGCAATCTCGACATGCTGTACCTGATCGAGAACAACGGCGTGTACGGCCTCACCAAGGGCCAGTTCTCCGCCTCGGCCGACATCGGCAGCCGCGCCAAGAAAGGCGAGGTCAACCGTCAGCCGCCGATCGACCCGGTGCTGATGGCGCTCGATCTTGGCGCCACGTTCGTCGCGCGCGGCTTCTCCGGCGACAAGCAGCAGCTGGTGCCGCTGATCGAGGCCGGTCTCAAGCATCGCGGGTTTGCGCTCATCGACATCCTCTCGCCGTGCGTGACCTTCAACGATCACGAGGGCTCGACCAAGAGCTACGCTTACACGCGCGAGCACGATGAGCCGGCGGTGCAGGCGGACTTCGTGCCCCACCAGGCGCCCATCCTGGTCGAGTACGCCCCCGGCGAGGCGCGCGAGATTGCGCTGCACGATGGCAGCCGGATCGTGCTGCGCAAGGCGGCCGAGGCGTACGACCCGACCGATCGCGCCGCGGCGGGCGCGGCGGTGAAGGCGCGCATCGCGGCCGGCGAGTACCTCACGGGACTGATCTATCTGGATCCCGAGGGCGGGCGCGGGGAGTTCCACGCTCTGAACGGGACCCCGCAGGCGCCGCTGAATGCGCTGCCCTTCGAGACGCTCTGTCCCGGCTCGGCCGGGCTGCACAAGGCACTCGGACGCTACCGTTGAGAGCGGGGGCTTGTCGAAGCGATCGGATCCGGGTTAGTCTAGGCACGGGTCTGTGATCATTCCCTTTCCTGCCGCCTGCTGGCCGCTCGGTAACCGAGCCGGCTTACGGAGAAAAGCCGAATCGTTCCCGACCGGGTGGCAGTGATCCTGCCGGTAAATTGTTCGTAAGCCGCCGCGTCCGCAACACACCAATAGCG
>JAPTUI010000270.1 GCA_028067895.1 Pseudomonadota bacterium
GTCCTCAAGGCTGCTCGCCGCCTCGGGCTGAAGTAGAGCGGTGCGCCCCGCCGCGCCGTAATCGGCCCGCTGGACACCCGTTGCTAGCGCCCTGATCGGTTCGCCGCTCCTGGCGCGTTTTATTGCGCCCTGCGCGATTCCCCTAACCTGACATCCTGAAACTCGTCTGCACGAGAGGTGCTGCATGAGCGCGTACTGGTCGACTGCTTTCGATGGTCGCGAACACCACCGGCCGGCTGATTCGCAAACCCTCCGCTGCGCTGCGCTCGAGCTGCGCCAGCGTGGCCTCACGGAGCGGGACATCGCCCAGGCGCTGCGGATCGGGGAAGGCGCGGTGCGGACTCTCCTGGCGGATGCCGCATGACCGTCGTGGAACAGATCCGCACCCTCCTTGAGCGCGCGCGCTTCGACCTGGAACACGGATGGGTCGAAGCCGCACTCGACTGCCTGGACCGTGCCATGCGGCTTCTGCGCGATCTGGAGGTCGCATGACCGAGATCGCCGGCGCCCTAGTCGCTTACCTGCTGCTGCGCAGCTCACTGAAACCCGTCTACACCAGGAGATCCCAATGCTGAACACCCACCTGCTCGACACGCCCCGTTCTGCCGTGGCCGCAGCCCGTGAACGTCTCACACAGGCCGCTGCTGCCCTCGAGCGCGGTCGCGCTGCTCACAGTGCGGCTGAAGCCCGGATCGCCGCGCTGGCGGACGAGGACGCGCGTCACGCGAGCGCATACGCCGAGCGACTCCAGCAGGCGGCCGTCGACGGCGTGCCGGCGGTGCCGTACCTCGAGAGCGCGCCTGATGCGGCTGAACGGCACCGTGCGCAGATCGAGGCGCGTGGTGCTGCGGAGGCGTTGGACCGTCTCACCGCCGCTCGCGATGCGGCCCAGGCGGACGTGGTGACTGCCGAGGCGGCCCTCCGTGAGACCGTCGACCAGGTGCTCGATGCCCGCTCCTGCGAGCTGATGGAGCTGGCCGAGCAGCACCTGCGTGCGCTCGAGGCGATCGGCGTCGAGCTGGCCGCGCTGCTGCCGGACGGTCGCTTCGAAATTTCCTCCGGCCTGGCGAGCGAACCGGCCGTGCGCGAACTGCTGAAACGTCTCCCCACGATCCCGCGTTCGGACATTGACGTGCCGGTGAGTGAGTTGCGGCACGGTGGTGCACGGGCGTCGCATCTCGCCGAACTGCGCACGGAGCTGATGAGCGCCCCTGTTGAGTCGCCGGTGCAGGCGGCTGCCTGATAGCCATAGCGAGTGGTCCGGGGTGCCAGCGTGCCATCTTCACGCTGTCATCACGGGCACCGGATCTCTCGTGCCGCTTTGACGATTGGCGGCCGGACAACTACGTCAGTGTCCGAAACAACACGTAGAGCTGACAGTGATCGTACTCCGATCGCGTGGTCAGCAGCGCCGGCGGGAACTCCTGCGCCGGCGTGCCCACCTTTTCCCGCGCGTCGCTCGAGCGGCGTGCCGAATGTTCAAACCATGGTGAGGTTCTGATGAAAATTGCACGACTTTCGCACTACGGTAGCCGCGTTGTACGCGCGGTCCCCACCACCGACGGCCGGATCCATGCGCCGACCGCTGTCAGCGATGCCGAACTCGATCAACGCGTTGCTCAGCTCGTCGACAAGCGCACGCGCGACTCGATGCTCAACGCGGTCGGCACCGGCAAAGTGCTCGCGCTCGGCCGCGTGTGGAGCGGGGAACTGCAACCGGAGATCGACAGCCGCTTGGACGCTTTGCGCCCGCTTGCCACGGGATACACGATCGGCAACCGGCTGACTGCCGAGCCCGCAGCTCCCTCGCTTGATCTCGGCCGCCGCTGGGTCGGCGATATCCGCGACATCATTCGCTCTGGTGCCCGCGATTCCGAGGACGGCCAGGGCGAGCGGGTCGATCTGACTGATCTGGCCCGGTCCGCAGAGCGTCTCGAGGACGCGTTTGAGAAAAACAATCCCGACTTGATCCGCAGTGCTCACGATCAGCTGCGACGGGACTTCGACGAGGTGCGCCGCAAGCACGCGGACGGCGCACGTCGGACTGCGGATGCGGCCTTTGCCGATCGGGGTGCCTGGGAGGCGGCTGCGATGAGCGCCACGATTCGCGGGATGAACCAGGCGAACCGGAATTTCTGGAATGCGCACAGCTACAACGGCACCGGCGCGCCGATGCCTGCCGCAGCTGCGACGCCCCGGCCCGCGCGCACCCGGGATTGGGCGATGGACATTCCCGGGGGCAGTCCGTTCGTCAATCGACGCAGCCTGACATTTGGCGGTGCGAACCCGCCCTCGGTGGCCGACATCAACCGTGCAAACGCGGCTTTCTGGGCCGCGCGTGACGGCAACGGGCCCCAAAACGCTGCGTGAGTTCGACCCTGGGCGCCCGCCCGCGGGGCGCCCGTCCTTTCCCGTGCTGGAGTAAGTCATGGCTGAATCTGGTGTGATTCGCGAATTTTTGGTGGCGCTCGGATTTCGGATCGACCAACCGGCGCTCCAGAGCTTCGAGCAGGGCATCCACAAGGCGGGGCGAGCAGCCATCGGGCTCGCGTCCGCGGTGGAGGGGATGGCGCTCACGGTCGGCCTGGGCATCAGCCGATTTGCGAGCAACCTGGAGCAGCTCTACTTCGCCGCGCACCGGACCGGCTCGAGCGCGGTGGCCTTGCGTGCTTTCCAGCGGACCGCGCAGGACTTCGGCGCGTCCGCCGGCGAGGCGCTTGGGTCCGTCGAGGGGCTTGCGCAGTCGATGCGCACGAACCCCGGCAACGTGGCGCTCCTCGAAGGGCTCGGGGTGCACTTGAAGCGCACCAAGGACGGCACGTACGACGCCGCCGACGCGCTGATGCAGTTCGGCGACGTGATGCGCAAGCGCGGCTACTTCAAGCCGGGCCAGTTCTACATCGCCGAGCAGTACGCTCGGATGCTCGGGATCAACGAGCGCACGCTGCTCGCGCTGCGCAACGGGAAGTTCGACGCCGAGTACAAGCGCATCCATGGACGGATGAAGCACCACGGGTTCGACAAGGCGGCCGCCGATGCGCACCGCTTCATGAACTCACTGCGCAGCCTGGAGACCGTTCTGCAGGTGTTCGGCGCGCAGGTCGAGGATGCGATCCAGAAGAAGCTCGGGATGAACCTGAAGCAACTGAGCGCCTGGATCTAGAAGCACGGGCCTGGCTTGTCGACGGTGCTGGTGAAGGGCGCGCTCGAGCTCTACCACGTGGCCGCGTGGCTCGGCGAGAAGCTCGTGTGGCTGATTCCGAAATTCGAGCGCCTCGACGAAGACACGCACGGCTGGGCCGGCAAGCTGGTCGCGCTCTATGCGGTGCTGCGCCTCATCGGTGGCCTCGAGGTGATCTCCGGCGTCATGCGCCTGTCGGCGGCGTTCCTGACGCTCGGCAGCCGCATCCTCGGCGTGCGGGCCGCGGCAGCGGGAGCGTCTGCCGTCAGCGCAGGCGGCTTGGCGGGCGCCCTGGTGCCCGGGTCAATTCTCGGCGTGCTCGCAGGATGGTGGGTCGATAAGGCGTTCCCGAACAATCCGCTGGACCAATTCGGCAAGTGGATTGGCACGGTCCTCGAGAAGTTCCGTGACCGACGCGGCCGCCTCTTGGATTATTTCACGAGCCAGGGCTGGTCGCCGTGGCAGGCCGCCGGCATCGTCGCTCGGCTTCAGGACGAAAGCGGGCTGCTCGACAACGCAATCGGCGACAAGGGGAAGGCGTACGGGGTCGCCCAATGGCACAAGGCGCGCCAGGAGGAGTTTGAGCGTGTGATGGGGCGCCCGCTCGTGGGCTCCTCGCTCATGCAGCAGGCGGCCTTCACGAACTACGAGCTGCGCAACGATCCTGAGTACGGCGGCAAGATGCTCGCGGACGCCACCACCGCGCGCAAGGCGGCGCGGATCTTCACGAAGTATTTTGAGCGGCCGGCGAATGTTCAGGCGCAGGAGGCCAAGACGGCCGCCGGCGCCGAAGTCATCTACCGCCAGATGGTCGCCAAGGACCCGGTGCTCTCTCAGGTGCAGGCGCGTTTCGCTCACGATCACATGGGAGCGACTCTGGCTGCGCAGCGCGCGGAGCGCCTGGCGCGGATGCACGCGGGCGCCCCGGGCGCCGTGACGCTCAACCAGCACACGGAAGTACACGTCGCTGGCACCGGCGGCGCGGCCGAGACCGCGCATGAGGTCGCGGGCCAGCAGCGCCGCGTGAACGCCGACCTGGTGCGCAACTTCGCAATGCCGGTGCGCTGATGCTGGCGCCCGTCGCTATCACGAGCTTCGATCCCGTGACTTTCGATATCGGCGGGTGCTTGAAGTGCGGGACCGGATTGCCGAGGGACGCCACGACGT
>JAPTUI010000529.1 GCA_028067895.1 Pseudomonadota bacterium
TTGATCATTGAAATGCCCCAGCACCGCGCGCAGGATCTCGACATTCGCCTCGATCTCATCGGAGCGCGGGGTGCGGTTGGTGTAGGGTTCGCCCGGCTTGTTGGGATGAAACGCGAAGGTGTTCCAGAGCACCGTGCGCTCTGCGATACCGAATTCGTAGAGAGCCTTCCACACGATCCGCGCCGACGGCTCCGACCAGGGTCGGGGCCGGGTGGTCAGCCGCGAGTTCGTCTCGCAACGCGGGATCGCCCCTTCGCACAGTAGCGCCTCGGACGTGAACGGGACACCGCTGAAATGGCAGCCTTGGAACCCGGGCGCCTCGCCACAGAGCACCACTGCAGGGCGCACTGCGAAGTGGGCCCGGAGCCGCTCGAGCCGCGCCGCCGGCGCGCTGATCGACACATCCATCGGGTCGACGTCCGTCCACGGATTGAAGACGTCCGGCAGATGGACGGCGAGAAGTTTCTGCAGTAATGCCTCGCCCTGGGCGCTCATTGTCGCGCCACCGGGGTCTGGTCCCACGTGCGGCCATCGAGCCTGCGCCCGGCGGCGCGCTTACCGACCTTCGAGCTCAGAACCCCGCCGAACGCATCCCCGCTCCACCAATGGTCCTGCGTCCCGCGGTGCACGTCCTCGGTACCATCCTGATGCCGGCAGAACCCACCTTGGACCGTCCCGTCGACCTCCTTCGAGAAGACTTCGCCCGGCAGCCATTCCCCCCACTGCTTCAGCAGAAAAGGTACGCCCGCCTCGATGCACTGATCGCGCAGAGTGCGGGCCCACGCAGGATCCATCGGCCGGGCGTGCGGGCCGCTCTCGCCTCCGCAGATCACCCAATCGAGTCCGCACAACCCCTCCAGGTGATCGGTACGGCCGCCGGGATCGAGCGCTGTCGAGCGCCCCTCCCGCGACCATCTCGGGAGCCACCGCAAAGAGACGGGTCCGAGCAGCGGCTCGAACGACGCGAAGTGGATGACGGCAGGCACTGAGAGCAGTTTCACGAGATCCCGATCGACCTCCGCCTGATTGCAGAACGTCGCTCCCAGCCACACGTTCGGCAGCGGCTTCTCGAGCCACGCCGCCGGCAGCATCCGCGCGGCATTCCCGATGCGCTTCGTGAGCAGGAGCCAGTCAAGCGCCGGCGTCGCCTCGATGAGCGCCCAGAGCCGCTCGCGCGCTCCCTCGGGCACATCGACATCGAACACGTCGGCCATCGAGGCGCAGAACACCCTCGCCCGCGTGCTCTCGCGCACCGCCCACTCGTTCCATTCGACGGGCTCTCTCCAGTGTTTATCGCCGAAGACCCGCCGTTGCCCGGACCAAAGATCAGTGAACCCAGTCCGCTTTGCCCACGCCGCCGCGTAGCAGTGATCGCAGGCCGGCGAGATCCTCTCGCAACCCCACCACGGGTTAAAAGTGTGCTCGGTCCACTCGATGTCGCTGTTTGCCCCCACGGCTCTACCCCACCGAGGCCTTCGGCGCAGCGCGCGGCCCGCCCGCGGCAACTGAGCAATCCGGCCAATGCCAGCTCTTCTGCGCCTCTGCCATGTCGGTCACGAACCACCCGCGGCGCGTCTCGAGCACATCGACCGACCACGCCCCGCCCACCGCAGCGCCTGCTCGGGCAGCCAGCGCGCGAACTTCGTGCTCATCCGGGCACGAGGCGAGCTGCGCGGCGACTTGCTCCGGATCCGCGACGCCGCCGCGCTCGAGAGCCTCCAAAGGCCAGTACGGGTGCATGCAGCGCACCTCCCCGCCCGCGACGAAACAGCGAAACTCGCGACACACCGGCATGCCCTCGTAGCGTGGGCAGACCGCGAGCGGCGTCGTCGGCAGGAGCTCGCGCACCGCCCACCAGTCGCAGGGCAGCCCAACGAACGAGACGCACTCGGAGAATTCCACCAGACTTGCCACGTGCGACAGCAGCCGCGCCGGATCCGTCAGGTAGCAGGTCCTCGCCCAGCTGTGCTTACCGGAGGTCATCCCGGTGCGCAGGAACGCCGGGAAGCCGATCTCGGCGGCAGCCGCAGCAAGTTTCCGAAGGAATTCGTTAGCCGGGCCCTCGAGTGCCTTGCCGTCGAACAGGTTGAACACGTCGCGGTAGGCCTCCCGGGACATCGGCACCAGAATCGTGCGTGGGACGGGCAGCCCAGCCGCTTGGAGCCTCGGCAGCCAGTGACTCATGCAGGTCGGGTCGATCCTCCTGCCGTTCGCTTCCGATGCCGTGTTCTTCAATTCGGCGTCCACACGGGGACCCCTACCCGCGTCAAGGAATGTGCATCGGCGACCAGAGCCTCTCGGAGCTTCAGCGAGCGCAAGACATTGGGGATGTCACACGCGGCAATGGCATCATCGGCAGAGTGGGCGAGCAACGCCCAAACGTCGTCGATGTCTCTGTCCCGGACAGGCCCGAGGACCACTGTCGTTCGGAACGACTCCGTCAAGCGATCCGCCGCCTGCGACGCCAACACCAGACCGATACCTGCCTCCTCAGCAGCGGCGGGGATCTTTCCCAGGTCCTCCGCCGCGTATTTTGCCGCATACGGAGGGAACGGATCGTCCAAACCGAAAAAGAACGGCACGTCGTTCTCGCCGAGCGCCGCGCGCTCCTTTAACGAGACGGCCAGGTCGTCGAAAATCACGCCGCAGAGGGCCTGGTTGAGTGCAGGAGGATGCACGGCGGGCAGGCAGACCAGCATGCAGCTGTTGTGCTTAAGGATTTCCCTGAGACGCACCTGCAGTTTGACAGAGTTCAGGAACGGAAACCCGTCCCGCTCCGTGTTCTCGAAGACCTCCTGTACCGCTTCGCGACTGTTGAAATCAATGGAGGAGAACTCGCGCTCTCGCCCAGCCTCTCTCATGAAGCGCAGATATCGCTCCCTCGTGTCGGCGTAGGCGTTCGGATCGAAAACGATGAAGCCGCCTCCGTCCAAAGCATTCTGGCGAGCGAACCGCCGGATGAGCACCGACTTGCCTGTCGCGGAACCGCCAATTAAAGCGACTCCCCGGGAGGGAAGCGTCACAGGCGATCCGGTAACAGGATCGCGCGCGAAGTCGAAGTTGGGCTCGTTGTTCGAAAAGGATGTCATTGCTCACCTCTCACTGATTCTGGGGCCGGCACCCCTGCCCGTTGCTTTTGACTGAGGTATCCTCAGCGCACGGGCGAGAAGTCCGTCGACCCCGTGCTCGAATCGCTCGATTTTTGCGATCGCGCGTCCGAGACCTGCCTGCAGCACTTTGGCCTCATCGAGCGTGAGCCGGACATCCCGGCCGTCGATGCGGACCCGGATCGGCGATGAGCCGAGAATATGTGAAGATGCGGCCATTCCGACCCCTGCGCAAATTGATGTGTTGGTGTTCAGTTTAGTGACTCGGTACCGCCCGTGCATGCCGAGAATTCGAACGCCCTTCGGGAACCTCTCGCGCCAACCTGGCCACTCACCTCTATAATGAACAGACAGGCGGCCCTGCTCGCAGCCGCATACTGGGAGGTCGAAGATGGCTTGGACGAGTCCACAACAGCAGCTGCGTCCACTGACCGAGCCCGCCGGCGAGTGTTACGCGTGCGGGCGAAGATTGCGCCCGGGGCCGCCTCGGCAGGTCTACCTCGAGGACGATGACCATGCTGCCGTCCTCGTCGGGCCCGACTGTTTCCGGCAGATCCATGCGGCGCCGGCCGACGGCTACCGGCCCCCACGCGGCGGGCCGCGGCTATTCGCGACTGCGGAGCTCGCAAGGGCCTATGCGAACAAATTTGCTCGATAACATGGAGACATTGATGGCGACGGCAACTGCGGATGAATCGGACCACGCGGCCGGGCGGTCGATGCAGGCCCTCGCGGATGAGTACGTAGAGGGTTACGAGCTGCGCGATGCCGAGGATGCGAACGGCAACGCGGGCGATTACACCCCGAGCGAGCGCGAGCGGATGCTCATTCAGGACGCGGTCCATGGGCTCATCGCAGGTGATGACTTCCTCACCGCCGCCGGCCTCGCCTACCTCGAGCGCCAGCGCCAACGTCGGACTGAAGGCGGCTGTCTTGGATGCGGCGCGCCGGCGGGCGAGCACTGGGGGGGTGCGCCCGGAATGCTTCGCGCAGGCCTCCACGAATGACCGACTCGAGACGCTCGAGCGCATCGCCGAGCTCGCGAGCGAGCTGTGCAATGCCGTTGACTGCGAGTCGGAGGATGTCGGCGGCGCGAGACCCTCTCTCGTGATACTGCGGGAAATCGGCCCACTGGCCGACCGTCTCGCGAAGCGCTCTACTCCTGCGCTGCCCGCGCATGCCGAGGCGGCAGCGTCAGAGCCGAACGGCGCTCCATCGGTGGGGTTGCTCGTCAGTATGGC
>JAPTUI010000579.1 GCA_028067895.1 Pseudomonadota bacterium
CTTCGCCCATGCCTCCCTCTTTCCGGCATCCTTGGTTTCGGCCAGCACTATCAACGCGCCTGCCAGTTCGTCGGCGCTGAGGGCGTCGGCTCCGGTCGAGATAACCAGCTCGCCAAGCTGTTGCACCTTGCGGCTCTTGAGGTCTCGCGCCTTGTCTTCAAGCGACTTCAGTTCCGCGTCGAAGTCTCGTGGCTTGCGCATCATGTCCTCCATAAGCTGTTGATGGAGCGATGATAGTTGAGGGCCTGCGGGAATGCTGTAAGGTTGCCGGGACAGGAAAGAGCGCGATGCTGGGTGTGGCGCGCGAAGCCTGGGAAGCGGCGGGTTACGAGGTCCGGGGTGTGGCGCTGTCCGGCATCGCCGCCGAGAATCTCGAAAGCGGATCGGGCATCGCGTCGCGCACCATCGCCAGCGTGGAACACGGCTGGAGACAGGGCCGAGACATGCTCACTTCCCGCGATGTGCTGGTGATCGACGAGGCAGGCATGGTCGGCACGCGCCAGTTGGAGCGCGTGCTGTCCCGTGCCGCCGAGGCCGGCGCCAAGGTCGTGCTGGTCGGCGATCCGCAGCAGTTGCAATCCATCGAGGCGGGCGCGGCGTTCCGCTCCATTCACGAACGCCACGGCGGCGCGGAGATCGGCGAGGTGCGCCGCCAGCGGGAGGGATGGCAGCGCGACGCGACGCGCGATCTGGCGACCGGCCGAGCTGTCGATGCGATCCATGCCTATGACACGCATGGCATGGTCCATGCTGCCCCGACACGGGAACAGGCGCGCGACGATCTGATCGACCGCTGGGACCACGACCGGCAGGCGTCGCCCGACAAGAGCCGCATCATCCTCACCCATACCAATGACCAGGTGCGGAAACTCAACGAGGCGGCGCGCGAGCGGATGCGGGAAGCCGGTGATTTGGGCGAGGATGTGCGTGTCACCGTCGAACGCGGCGAGCGCCGTTTCGCCAGCGGGGATCGCATCATGTTCCTGCAAAACGAGCGCGGCCTTGGCGTGAAGAACGGCACGCTCGGGACTATCGAGCAGGTCAGCGAACGATCCATGTCCGTGCGCACCGACGATGGGCGCAGCGTCTCGTTCGACCTCAAGGATTACGACCGCATCGACCACGGCTATGCCGCGACCATCCACACGGCCAGGATGACTTCGCCGACCAGAACCGCCTTGTCCGCACCCTGTCGCGCGACCGGGCCAAGGATATGGCGACGGATTACGAGCGCGCCGATCCGGCGCAGAGCTATGCCGAACGGCGCGGGATCACCTTCCGCGCCCGCGTCGCTGAGATCGTGCGCAAGATTGTGCCGGAGAAGGTACGCGGCATGTTCGACGGCCTGCGCCTGCCCGCCGATGGCGGACAGGGGCCGGAACGGGCAGCCCCAGAAAGGAAGGTCGCGGAAGACCCGGAGGAAGCGCTGCGCCGCGACCGCACCAAGGCGCTCGTCCGCCATGCTCGCGCCGTGGACGCGATTTTCGAAATGCAGGAGCGCGGCGGCAAGGCCAGCCCGGAGCAGGTGAAGGAATTGCAGGAGGCCCGCAAGATCTTCGAGAAAGTGCGGCCCTATGGCTCGCACGATGCCGAAGCCACCTACAAGAAGAACCCGGAACTTACGCAGGAAGCGGCGACGGGCCGGGTCAACCGCGCCATCCGCGCCCTACAACTCGAAACCGAGCTGCGCACCGATCCGCAGCGCCGCGCCGACCGCTTCGTGGAACGCTGGCGGGAACTCGGCCAGGCCAGCCAGCGCCAATATCAGGCGGGCGACTTGTCCGGCTACAAGGCCACGCGGGCGGCGATGGGTGACATGGCAAAGAGCCTCGAACGCGATCCGCAGCTTGAATCCATTCTCGCCAACCGCAAGCAAGACCTCGGCATCGGGATCGAATCGGGACGCCGACTCGGGCTGGAACTCGCCTTCAGCCACGGCATCGACCTTGGCAGAGGCCGGGGCATCGGACTGTAGCACTATCCTATTTTCCGCCGCCTCTGCGCCACACTACTACGACTTATAAATCTCTATTGCAAAACAACAAATCATCGCTCTGTCTGGTCTCAGTAATTGTCAGAGGCACTCGGCAGGAGGCAGAGCAACCATGCTCGTCCCAGATCGTATCGTCCGCCTGAAAACCGTTCTCGCCCGCACCGGCCTCAGCCGGTCCACCATCTACCGCAAGATCGCCGAGGGCACGTTCCCAGCCCAACTGAAAATCAGCATCAACGGCGCCGGCTGGCACGAATCCGACATCAATCGCTGGATCGCCGATCCGGTCAGATGGCGGCCGGAAGGCGAAGCCGATGAGGCCCGCTAAGGCCGGTGTGCCGCGCGGCCGGACCGATGGTGTTGAGTCTGGTAATGGGTCCCATCCCCGGCGTGCCAGACCGCCCACAGCATCCGAAGAACTTGAGGTGCTGCTGGGCTATCCGTGGCCGTTTCTCGGCAGGCCGCCCAAACATGATCTGTCCACATGGACCGTCACCGACGACTGGCCCAATCCCGTTCCGGTCATGGAAGCCGAGATAGACGTGTTCGAGCAATGGTTCGGCGATTTGTTTGATGAGCTATTCGGCCCCGGCGATTGACGGTGGGATGCTCAATTGGCGCTTGAATAGTTGTCTTATGATGATAATCATTGTTCTCGTGAACCTGCGAGGACAAACGATGCCCGGTCTGAAAGTCGGAATCGGAGATGCTGGCGACAGCCGCAAGGCCAAGCCCGGCGGTCCCGCCGTGTGGTTTCCGTCAACCGAGTCCTTTGTGCGCCTGTTGACGGCGGACAATCGCACGATGCTGCACTTGATCGCGGCGCGCGCACCTGAATCGCTGGATGAGCTGGTCGAACTGACAGGGCGGGCCAAGCCCAATCTGTCGCGCACCCTTCATAGGCTGGCGAGCTACGGCATCGTCCGCATCGAACGCCGTGGGCGAAAGATTGTCCCTACGCTGCTCTGCGCCCGCATCGAACTGATCCTTCCCCTTACCCGACATGGGCTGCCCGGCGCGACCGGAAAAGGAGACCGGGCATGACCATTCCCGCTTCCACGATTCCCCTGCGCGCCGCCCTTTACCTGCGCGTCTCGACGGCGCGGCAAGCCGAGCACGATGTCTCCATCCCCGACCAGAAGCGCCAGGGCGAAGCCTATTGCGCCTCACGCGGTTATCAGCTTGTCGAAACCTACGTGGAGCCGGGCGCGTCGGCTACCAACGACCGACGGCCAGAGTTCCAGCGCATGATCGAGGCGGGTACGTCGAAGCCCGTACCCTTCGACGTGGTCATCGTCCACTCATTCAGTCGCTTCTTCCGCGATCACTTCGAGCTGGAGTTCTACGTCCGCCGGCTGGCGAAGAACGGCGTCCGTCTGGTCTCGATCACCCAGGAGATGGGCGACGATCCCATGCACGTCATGATGCGGCAGATCATGGCGTTGTTCGACGAATATCAATCCAAGGAGAACGCCAAGCACGTCATCCGCGCCTTGAAGGAGAACGCAAGGCAAGGCTTCTGGAACGGCTCGCTGCCGCCCATCGGCTATCGGGTTGTCGCGGCCGAGTAGCGCGGTGCGAAGGTCAAGAAGAAGCTGGAGATCGACCCGCTCCACGCTGACACCGTGCGGCTGATCTATCGTCTTGCCTTGGAAGGCGACGGCAGGACCGGACAGATGGGCGTCAAGAACATCGTCAGCTACCTCAACCGCAATCGCCGCTTCACGCGCGATGGCGGCCGTTGGGGTATCGGCCAAGTCCACCGCATCCTCACGCGCCGGACCTACATGGGCGAGCATGAGTTCAACAAGCGATCCAAGTCCAAGGCATTGAAGCCGGTCAGCGAGATCGTGGTCGTTCCTGTTCCGCCGATCATCGAGCGCGAAATCTTCGACGCGGTGCAGGCCCTGCTCAAGGCCAGGCACCCGACAGTAACGCCCTCCGCCGTCATTAGCGGCCCGACGATGCTCACCGGCCTGATCCACTGTGCCAAGTGCGGCGGGGCCATGACCATCCGCACCGGCAAGGGCGGGCGCTATCGTTACTACGCCTGCTCCATGAAAGCCCGGCAGGGACCGACAGCTTGCGAAGGCATGGCGGTGCCGATGGACAAGCTGGATGATCTGATCGCCAGCCATCTGGAGGAACGTCTGCTCCAGCCCGAACGGCTGGAGGCGATCCTCGCCACGGTGCTCGACCGGCGGCAGGAGCGATCGGAGCGCCAGCGCGCGCGCATCGCCGAGCTGAACAGGCGTGCGGCGGAATCGGAAACGCGCCTCAAGCGCCTCTACGACGCCATCGAGGCGGGTGTGGCCGATCTGGACGATCCGGCGCTCAAGGACCGGATCGACGG
>JAPTUI010000131.1 GCA_028067895.1 Pseudomonadota bacterium
CGCGCAGGTTCATGATCGTCACAATGACGTTGATCGCCCCGAGGATGGAGGAGATGCCCATCAGATGAATGGCGAAGATCAACATCGGAAAGGCCGCGCCGAACTGTTGCATCAGCGGCGGGTACATCGTCCAGCCGCCGGCGACCGCCCCGCCGGGCACGAAGAACGAGCCGATCATCAGGCTGAAGGCGAACGGCAGAATCCAGAAACTCAGGTTGTTCAGCCGCGGCAGCGCCATGTCGGGGGCGCCGATTTGCAGCGGAATCATCCAGTTCGCCAGCCCCACCCAGGCCGGCATGATCGCCCCGAAGATCATGATCAGACCGTGCATGGTGGTGAGGGAGTTGAACATGGCCGGGTCGAACAGCTTCATGCCCGACTTGAACAGCTGCGCGCGGATCGCCATCGCCGCCAGACCGCCGATCAGGAACATCGTCGCGGCGGCGATCAAGTACATCGTGCCGATGTCCTTGTGATTGGTCGCGAACACCCAGCGGCGCCAGCCGTGCGGCTTGGGGTCATGTTCGGCATGTGCAGCGGTTTGGTGCAGCTCGGCCATGGTCAACCTCGATGGGCAAGACTGGATGTCGGTATCGACTCGCGGCGGGACGGTGTGGTGTGCTCCTTGAGATCGCGCTCAACTACGGGTCACGGCCGCCGCCGCAGGAGGCATGGCCGCCTCACTCGGGGGGCCCGAGTGCCGCTTCAGCCAAGCCTCGTAGGCCGCCGGTGTCACCGCGCGCACCACGATCGGCATGTAGGCGTGGCCGCGGCCGCACAGCTCGGTGCACTGGCCGCGGTAGATCCCCGGCCGGTTCGCAGCGATGGTGAAGGACGCCTCGTTGATGTACCCCGGGATCGCGTCTCGCTTGACACCGAGGTCCGGCACCCACCAGGAGTGGATGACGTCGATGGACGTGATCAGCAGGCGCACCTTCTCGCCCACCGGCACCACCACTTGATGATCGACGCTGAGCAGGTAGTGCGGCACGGCGGTCGGGCGGATGCCCGAGTGCATCTGACTGGCCTCGTTACTGCTGGCGGAGAGTTTGGAGATGATACTGACGGGGGTCCCGACGTACTGATAACGCCAGCCCCACTGGAAGCCGGTGACGCGGATATTGACCTGCGGGTCGGTGTTGTTGTTGATCTTCAGCAGCAGCCGCGCTGCCGGAATCGCCATGCCGATGAGAATCAGCACCGGCACGGCGGTCCAGACCACCTCCACCTTGGTGCTGTGCGTCAGCGTGACGTCGGGCACTGCGCCGCGCGATTTGCGGTGGAAGATCAGCGACCAGATCATCACCCCGAACACCACCACGGCGATGCCGACGCACACCCACAGCGCCATCATGTGCAGCGCGTAGATGCTCCGGCTGGCGCTGGTCACCCCACGCGGCATGTTCAATTCGTCCCAGCCGGAGGCGGCCGCAGCGAGCGGCAGCCGCCCCGCCAAGCCGAGCACCGAGGTTCCGAGCAGTCTGCCGAGTCTCGCGCGCTTCATCGTTGTTCTGCCCCCAGCTGCGCGCTCCGCACGATGCGGATCAGGCGCGCGACGCCAACTGAAACCGAACCCGCCGTAACGCTCACCCGTGGCCCAAGGCCAGGGGTGGGGATTCATTGACGCGTCCAACCAGCCGCCGCAACCGCAGCGCGAGTCCGCGCCGCTCCTCTTCCGTCAGAAACCCGCCCAGTTCGCACGCCCGTCCGTGCGATTCGATGGTCAGGCGGGTCGGATGCAATCGCGAGGCGGGATGAGTCAACTTGATCTGCGCCCAGTGGCGCTTGAAGACGATGCGCCGGCAGGCGCGGCGGTCGCGCAGCTCGACGCTGACGTCCGACTCGGTAATGGTGAGAATCTGTGCCTGGAAGCGCCGCTTGAGGCTCTCGTGCAGCGCCCAGCCGAGGGCGAGCATCTCGCCGAGCCCGATCAGCAGGATCGGCCAGAGGCCAAGGGCGCTGAAGGCCGCGCCGATGCCGAGGGTGAGCGCGCCCAGACTGGCGAAGAAAATGAGAGCGCCTCGCACCGTGAGCGAGCAGTTCGGGCTAAGGACGATGCGCAATGAAGGCATGTCGTGCTTGGAACTGGCCTACCTAAAGTTGCTCTGATGGATCCGGCCTTGCGGCCGTTCCGGCAATCTCCCCCGGCACTGTCCATTGACCGGCGCGCTCCCTAGGTTCAGACCGCAGTCCCGAACCGTCCGCCGCGCCGGCGTCCCCTACTGATCAACATCATGGTATTGCGCCCCGCAGGGCGATTCAAGGGCGGCGGCTGAGGCGCTCGGCGGCGGCGGTGAGATCCGGCAGCCCGTGCCCGACGCCGAGCGGGCCGATCGTGGCGAGCGGCTCGCCCAGATGCGCACACAGCGTGGCATGGTTTTCGGAGGCGCGATCCATTGCCGGATCGATGCCGTTCGCGACCCATCCGGCGAATTTAGCCCCCCGGGCGCGGATCGACTCATGCGACAGCAGCGCATGATTGAGGCACCCCAGACGCAGGCCCACCACCAGGATGACCGGCAGCGTCAGATGCACAGCGATGTCCGCCATGCCGAGCGCAGGGCTGATCGGGGCTCGCCATCCGCCGGCTCCTTCGACGATGACGCAGTCGGCCGCCGCGGCGAGCTCGGCGTAGCAGGCCTCGAGTCGCGCCAGGTCGATGGTGGCGCCGGCCTCGGCCGCGGCAATGTGCGGGGAGATCGGCGGTTCGAAGCAATACGGATTGACGGTCGGGTAAGGCGCCGGCACGGAGGCCTCGGCCTGCAACGCCAGCGCATCGGCGCTGCGCAGCCCCTGCGGCGTACGCAGCGCACCGGAGGCGACCGGCTTCATCACCGCCACCCGCAGCCCGCGGCGTGCAAAAGCGCGGGTCAGCGCCGCCGCACAAACCGTTTTGCCGACTTCCGTATCGGTCCCGGTGATGAACCATCCGCGCGCATTCATGGGCGTCTCCTGTGACTGATCTGGTCCGCAGCGATGAACACCTCGCCGCCCTGAGGCGGTCCGGCCGGACGGTGGCCGTTCCAGGCGGCCGCGTAGATCACTTCGTACGTGGCCGGCAGTGTCCCGTCGCGCCGATGCACCTCGTAGCGCTCGCGCACCTGGTGCAGCCGCCCCTTGCCCGTCAGGGCGCGGGACCGACCGGCCGTGACGTTGCGCGCCCCGATCGCCTTCAGGTCGCGCATCAGGCCGAGCACATCGGGATAGGTGACGGTCATGCGCTCGACGTCGAGCACCGGTTCGGCGAATCCGGCCCGCATCAGCGCATCGCCGATGTCGTGCACGTCCAGGAACCGGTTGACGTGCGTGTGGTCGTCCTCACCCCAGGCTTCGCGCAGTTCGCGCAGCGTATCCGGTCCGAAGGTGCTGAACGCGAAGAACCCCTGCGGCTTGAGCACGCGGCGCGCTTCGGCGAACACCTGGTCCGGCGGATCGCACCACTGCAGCATCAGGTTGCTGAAGATCACATCGACGCTCGCGGCACGCAGCGGCAGCGCCGCCGCATCGGCGCAGACGCGCTCGAAGCGGCGCAGCCAGCGCTGGTGGCGTGCCGCCTCGTGCAGCATGCCGGGCGCCCAATCAAGCGCCAGCACCTGCGCGCGCCGGTAGCGGTGCTTCAGCTGCGCGCTGGCGCGTCCGGTGCCTGCCCCCAGGTCCAACACCACCGCGGGCGCGAAGGCAAACGGCTCGAGCCGCGAGAGCAGCTCGTCGGCGACGTTCGATTGCAGCAGCGCAGCGGCCTCGTAGCTCGAGCCCGCGCGGTCGAACGTGTTGCGAACCGCGGCGCGCGGCAGAGCGAAAGGATCGGAGGGCTTCATGATGCGTCGAGAAAATCGCTGAGCAAGTCGGCCACTTCGGCCGTATGCGAGAGAAAGGGCGCATGCGCGGCGCGGCGAATCTCAGCGAAGCGCGCATGCGGCATCGCGGCGGCGAGCGCGCGCGTCGCGGCCGGCAGCAGCACCCGGTCGTACTGGCCGGCCACCGCGAGCGTCGGGGCGGCGATCGAGCCGAGCTGCGCACGCAGATCGAGCGTGCGCAGCAGCTCAAGGCCCGCCGCGAGCGCCTCGGGCCGTGCCTCGCCGTGACTGAACAGCGCCGCGCGCAACTGCTCGAGCACCGCCTCGCCGGCGGCGCTGCCGCGCACCTGCAGATCGAGAAAATCACTCACGGTGCGGTGATAGTCGCGCCGCAGCCCTTCGGCCAGATGCACGAGCCGCACTTCAGGCGTGCCCTGCGGCCAGTCGGGCGCGGCTGTGAATCGCGGCGTGGCACAGATCAACGCCAGGTGTGCCGGGGCGGGCAGGCCCGCCGGCGGCGCAGCCGCCCACGCCAGTGCGAGCTG
>JAPTUI010000249.1:0-1433 GCA_028067895.1 Pseudomonadota bacterium
CCCAGCTGCGCCACATCGCCACGCGGCTGGTGCGCGGCTGGACCCACCTGGAGCGTCAGAAGGGGGGCATCGGCATGCGCGGCCCGGGCGAGACGCAGCTCGAGACCGATCGGCGGCTCATCGCCCAGCGCGTGCGGTTGCTGACTCGCCGGCTGGAGAAGATCCGCCAGCAGCGCGAGACCGGTCGGCAGGTGCGCGCCGAGATTCCGGTGCCATCGTTGGCGCTGGTCGGATACACGAATGCGGGCAAATCGACGCTGTTTCGTGCCCTGACGGGCACCGAGGCGTACATCGCCGATCAGCTGTTCGCGACGCTCGACCCGACGGTGCGCCGTATTGCGCTGCCGGGCGGCACGCCGGTGGTCGTGGCCGATACGGTCGGGTTCATTCGGGAGCTGCCGCACGAGCTGGTCGCGGCCTTCCAGTCGACCCTGACCGAGGCTCGCGAGGCGACGCTGCTGCTGCACGTGGTCGATGCGAGCGACCCGCGCCGCGATGAGCACATCGCGCAGGTCAATGACGTGCTCGCCCAGATCGGCGCGCAGGACCTCCCGCAGGTGCTGCTCTACAACAAGATCGATCGCCTGGGCCGTGCGGCGGGCATCGAGCGCGACGCGCAGGGCGAGGCGAGTGCGGTGTGGATCTCGGCAGCATCGCGCGAGGGTCTCGATCTGCTCATGAGCGTGCTCGCCGAGCGGCTCTCGCGCCGCACGCGCGATGCGCGCGTGCGGCTGCCGCCGGGGTCCGGTGCGCTGCGCTCGCGTCTGTACGCCGCCAAGGTGGTGCGCGCCGAGCACGCCACCGAGGACGGCTCGATCGAGCTGGCCGTGCAGCTGCCCGAGGCCGAGGTGCAGGCGCTGGCCCGCACTCCCGGCGTTGAGATTCTCGAGACACAACATCCGGATTCCTGATTGAGGAGCGCAACCGAAGTGGGCAGATTCGTCGTCGTGATCGGCACGCAGTGGGGCGATGAGGGCAAGGGCAAGGTCGTCGACCTGCTCACCGAGCGCGCCGCGGCGGTGGTGCGCTTCCAGGGCGGGCACAATGCCGGCCACACGCTGGTCATCGGCGGGAAGAAGACCATCCTCTCGCTGATCCCCTCCGGGATCCTGCGCGAGCAGGTGCGCTGCTTCATCGGCAACGGCGTGGTGCTCTCCCTCGAGGCGCTGCTGAAGGAGAGCCGCACGCTGATCGAACAGGGCGTGCCGGTGTTCGAGCGGCTCAAGATCTCCCCGCTGTGTCCCTTGATCCTGCCCTCGCACATCCTGCTCGACCAGGCACGCGAGCGGGCCCGGGGCGCCAATGCCATCGGCACGACCGGCCGCGGCATTGGGCCTGCGTACGAGGACAAGGTCGCGCGCCGCGCGGTGCGCGTGGCGGACCTGTTCCAGCGCGAGCGCTTCGCCGCGAAGCTCGGCGAGGTGCTCGACTTC
>JAPTUI010000249.1:1443-4339 GCA_028067895.1 Pseudomonadota bacterium
CTTCCACAATTTCGTGCTGCAGCATTATTTCCGGCAGAACCCGGTCGATTTCCAGAAGACGCTCGATGAGCAGCTCGCCTACGCCGAGACGCTCGCGCCGCTCGTGACGGACGTGACGCTCGATCTGGACCGGCTGCGGCGCGAGGGTGCCAACGCGCTCTTTGAAGGTGCGCAGGGCGCGATGCTCGATGTCGATCTGGGTACCTATCCCTACGTCACCTCCTCGAATACGACAGCGGGCTTCGCCGGCACCGGCTCGGGTCTCGGGCCGCGCGCGTTCGACTACGTGCTCGGCATCGTCAAGGCCTACACGACGCGTGTCGGAGCGGGTCCGTTTCCGACCGAGCTGTTCGATGACTCCGGGGAACATCTCTCGCGGGTCGGCCACGAGTTCGGCTCGGTCACCGGGCGGCGGCGCCGCTGCGGCTGGTTCGATTCCGTGGCGCTGCGCCGCGCGATCGTGCACTCGAGCGTTTCGGGGCTGTGCATCACCAAGCTCGACGTGCTCGACGGACTGGAACTGATCCGGGTGTGTGTTGGGTACCGCATTGGCGGTGAGGTCGTGCGCGAGCCGCCGCTCAGTCTCGAGGGCTACACCGCACTCGAACCGGTGTACGAGGAACTGCCGGGGTGGCGCGAGTCGACCGTGGGGCTGACCGATTACGCGGCGCTGCCGGCCAACGCGCGCAAGTACCTCGAGCGTCTCGAGAGCCTGGTCGGCGTGCCCATCGATGTCATCTCGACCGGACCGGACCGCGATCAGACGATCGTGCTGCGCCACCCGTTCGGCTGAATCTCAAGCGCGCCAGGACGAGCAGCCCGAGCAGCACCGCGATCGCCGCAGTGGCCTCGGGCGCATAGGCCTCGAGTGCTGTGCCGAGCGCGTCGAGGTGCGCTCCGAAGCCGTACCCGATGAGTAGAAACTCACCGATCCCGAGCAGCACGCCCGGGGTGTTGAACGTGAGGAACGTGCGGTAATCGAGTCCGAACGCGCCGGCCAGCGCCGGCGTGACCCAGGAGAGCGGGCCGGCGAGGCGGGCCCAGAACACCGCACGGGCGCCGCGACGGCGGAAGAACTCGCAGCCGCGCGTTCGGATCTGCAGCAGCGCGCCGGCAGCGGGCCGCGCCAGGAGCCGCGCGCCGCAGCGCCGTCCCAGCCAGTAGCTCGAATGGTCCCCGAGCAGCCCGCCGGCGCACAGGGTTGCGGCGACCGCGCCGAGGTCGAGCACGCCGGCGCCGGCGAGCATCGCACCGCCGAGCAGAAACGCCTCGCCCGGTACGACGAGCGAGAACGGCAGCACCGTCTCGAAGTAGGCTCCGAGGAACAGCGCCGGGTACGCCCACGGTCGGTGCGCGGCCAGAAAGGCGAACAGTGAGCGCAGCGCGCCGGGATCAGCGGACGACATCGTAGGCGCGGTGGATCTTGCAGCGCAGCGGCAGGAGCGCCTCGAACAGCCAGCGCATCCCCTGATGCAAGTACCCGCGCGCCGCGAAGCGGCGGGTCGAGGTGCTCACCTGGTCGGTGGGCACGAAGAAGAAACGCCCGTAACGACGACACTCGTGGATGAAGGCCAGATCCTCGGCGAAGCTCAGTCCCTCGTGAAACCCGACACCGCGGGCGATCGAGGTGCGGGCGATCTGGATGGAATAGGAGCTGCGCGTCACGCGGTGGATCAGGTCGTAGAGTGCGAACCAGGCGCGTGCGTAGAGCGGCGCGTCGGGGTGGGGGCGCACGGCGGTGGTGCCGACGCCGAGGCCGCCTTCGCTGCGGCGGTTGAGCCACGTGTTCAGCTCGTGAAGGAAGTGCCGCCCGAGTCGCGTGTCGGCATCGCAGAATACCGTCCATTGCGACTCGGGCGAGAGCGCCCGCAACCCGATGTTCTTGGCGACGGAAACGCCGCGCGGGCTGCGCAGCACGCGAATACGGCCCGCCGCGGACGGTTCGGCCGCGATCCCGAGGGCGATCTGAGCGGTGGCGTCCGTCGAGCCGTTCTCGACCACGATGATCTCCATGCGCGCTGCCGGATAGCGCTGCGAGAGCAGTGCGCGCAGTGTCGCGGCGAGTTCTCTCTCCTCGTTGTGCGCCGGCACGATCACGGAGATGAAGGCTTTGTGCACGAACGGCTCGATGCCCTCGCACAGCCGCCGAAGCGACTCCGCGGTGCGCCAGGGCGGCTCGAACGGCGCGGTGCGCGCACACTCGTGCAAGGCCAAGCGCAGGTCCGGCGCCTCCTGGGTGCGGCGAACGAAGTAGCCGCGACTGGCGAGATGGTAGGCGAGGTATTCCTGTTCGGTCTGATTCGGTGTCGGGATGAGCACCGCGCGTTTGCCGTGCTCGATGAGGTCCATGATCGTGGTGTAGCCGGCTCGGGTGATCACGCAGCGGGCACGGCTGAACAGTTCCTCGCGCAGTTTGCCGCTCGCAACCGCATGGATCGTCAGGTCCTCCCGCTGCAGTGCGGCGTATTGCGCGGCGTCGGCGGCGGCGTTGCCCAGGATGAACACTTTGCGTCCGGGCAGTGCGGCCGCCTCGCTGAGCAGCGAGCGGATGAAGGCGTCCTTGTGCTCGAGCAGATAGCCGCTGATCACGAACAGGTAGTCGATGTCGGCGACGGCCTCGCGCTGCGGATAGGAGGAGAGCAGGCCGACGAAGGCGTGTCGGCAGCGGTGCAGGTTGTGCGAGTGGGCCAGATTGCCGGCGAGGTTGGCATTCGGATAGGGAAAGTCCGGGATGAACACGCCATCGAAGCGGCGCAGCGCCGCAACGTTGATGTGGCTGGTGAGCCAGGAGGCCTCGCGCAGGCCGCGCGGGGGCAGGAACGCGATCTGGTGGGTCAGAATGAACGAGGGCGTCGAGCGGCTGTGAAACCCGTAGCGGCCATCGCTGAAGATCAGG
>JAPTUI010000369.1 GCA_028067895.1 Pseudomonadota bacterium
CGATCAGCAGTTCGGTCTCGGGTCGGGGCACGAGGACCGCTGCGCTCACGGTGAGCTCGAAGGTCCAGAACCCTTTGCGCCCGAGCAGGTAAGCCACCGGCTCGCCGGCCGCGCGCCGCTCGATCAGGGCCTCGAACCGCCGCACCGTATCGGCATCCGGTTGCGCCTCGGGATGCGCCGCGAGGTAGGCGCGCGGCCGGTCGAGCACCGCAGCGAGCAGCAGCTCGGCGTCGAGCGCCGGGGTGGCGTTCGCATCGGCACGCAGCGCCGCGCCGAGCCGCCCGCGGGCGGCGGCGAGCAGCGCCGCGATGCTCAGCTCAATGGCGGTACGCGTCATGGCACAGTTATGATTGGCGGATGGCCATTACACTGTATCCTCCCACACGCCCGCGTACGCTCGCGGAACTGCTCGACTCGAGCCTGAAGATCTTCCGCGCGACGCTGCCGAAGTGCATGCCATATGCCTCGATGGCCATCTTACTGCTGCAGCTGCCGACGCTGTACGAACTGTCGCGCGGGCAGATGCCCCCGCTCATTCCCTCCGCCGCGCAGATGAACGATCCGGTGTGGATCACTCTTTACACCGTCGGGTATCTGCTCTTTTGCATCCTCTGGATGGCCACGCTGCTGCGCCAGGCGACCGTGGCCGCCGGACGCGCCGCCGGACCTGCCGATCTGCTCGATGCCTTCAAGCAGACACCGGCCATCGTGGCGATCATCCTGCTCGGCAACCTGCTGATTCTCGCGCTGCTCAGCTGGCCGCTGTCGCTGATCGAGCCGTATCGCTCGGCGCTGTTCGGCGTGATGCTGCTCGCCGCGATCTATGCGCTGGTCGCATTCTCCCTCGCACTGCCGGCGCGCATGCTCACCCACAAGAGCGTGCTGCAGAGTCTCGCCTACAGTGTGCGCCTGGTGCGCGGCAACTGGTGGCGGACGCTCGCGCTCTACGCCATCGGCGCCTCGATCATCATCACCGTGTTGTTCTTCGCCGAAGTCATGGCCGCGCTGATCCTGCCGGACGCGACCCACCAGCCGGCCGCCCGCGCCCTGATCGCGGCGGTGATGCTGGCGCTGCTGGCGATGGGCGGGATCTTCTTTACCGCGATCCTGCTGAACACCTTCAGCGACCTCGAGCTGCGCCAGAGCGGCCGGCCCGGCTGAGCCGCCATGCTCAGCCGGTGTAGCCGAGGTTCGGCGCGAGCCACCGTTCGGCCTCCTCGGTCGTGAGGCCCTTGCGTCGCGCATAGTCCTCGACCTGGTCGCGGTCGATCTTGCCGACCGCGAAGTAATGCGCCTCGGGGTGCGCGAAGTACCAGCCGCTCACCGCCGCAGTCGGGGTCATCGCGAAGCTCTCGGTGAGCTGCATGCCCGTGGCGCGCTCGACGTCGAGGAGCTGCCAGAGCTTGCCCTTCTCGGTGTGATCCGGGCAGGCCGGGTAGCCCGGCGCCGGGCGGATGCCGCGGTACTGCTCGCCGACCAGCTGCTCGTGGGTCAGCTCCTCGGCCCCGGCATAGCCCCACAGCTCGCGGCGCACCCGCTCGTGGAAGTGCTCGGCGGCCGCCTCGGCCAGCCGGTCGGCGAGCGCCTTGAGGATGATCGCCGAGTAGTCATCGTGCGCGCGCTCGAAGCGCTCCAGGTGCGGCTCGATGCCGAGTCCGGCGGTGAGCGCGAACGCCCCGAGATAGTCACGCACGCCGCTGGATTTCGGGGCGATGTAATCGGCGAGCGACTCGTGCGGCTGACCGGCGGGTTTGTCCTTCTGCTGGCGCAGGAACGAGAGGGTCATCAGCGGCGTGCCACGCTGCTCATCGGCGTACAGCTCGATGTCATCGCCGAGTGAGTTGGCCGGGAACAGCCCGATCACCGCCTGGCACGTGAGCCAGCGCTCGCTCAGGATCTGATCGAGCATGCGCCGTGCATCGGCGTACAGGTTGCTCGCCGCCTCCCCGACCGTCGGATCGGTGAGCAGATCGGGGAACTTGCCGGAGAACTCCCAGGCATTGAAGAACGGCATCCAGTCGATGTAGGCGAGCAGCTCGGTGAGCGGGTAGTCGTTGAAGCGGCGCACGCCGGGGACGCGCGGCACCGGCGGGGTGTAGCTCGCCCAGTCGATGCGCCGGCGATTGGCGCGCGCCTCGGGAAGTTTCAGCGCCGGGGCCTTCACCTTGCGGCCGGCGTGCTGCTCGCGGCGCCGCTCGTGCTCGGCGTCGACCTTCTCGATGAACGCAGCGCGCGAGTCCGGATTGCTCAGCGTCTGGCAGACACTCACCGAGCGCGAGGCATCCTTCACGTAGACCACGGCCGAGCGGTACTGCGGGGCGATCTTCACCGAGGTGTGCGCCGGGGAGGTGGTCGCACCGCCGATCAGCAGCGGCACGGTGAAGTCCTGCCGCTGCATCTCGCGCGCCACATGCACCATCTCATCGAGCGAGGGGGTGATCAGCCCCGAGAGCCCGATGAAATCGGCGTTCTCGCGCCGCGCGGTCTCGAGGATGCGCTCGCAGGGCACCATCACCCCGAGATCGATGACCTCGAAGTTGTTGCACTGCAGTACGACGCCGACGATGTTCTTGCCGATGTCGTGCACGTCACCCTTGACGGTTGCCATCACGACCCGGCCGTTCGTGCGGCGCGCGCCGGCGGCCTTGCTCTGCTCGATGTAGGGGATGAGATGGGCCACCGCACGCTTCATGACGCGCGCGCTCTTGACCACCTGGGGGAGGAACATCTTGCCGGCCCCGAACAGGTCCCCGACGATGTTCATCCCGTCCATCAGCGGCCCTTCGATGACCTGCAGCGGATGCGGGAAGGCGAGCCGGGCCGCCTCGGTGTCCTCGAGGATGAAATCATCGATGCCCTTGACGAGGGCGTGCTCGAGGCGCTTGGCCACCGGCAGCGTGCGCCATTCGAGGTCGTCCTTGCGCTTCACGCCGCCGCCGGACTTGAAGCGCTCGGCGAGCGCGAGCAGCCGTTCGGTGGCGTCCTGGCGCCGATTGAGGATCACGTCCTCGACCGCCTCGCGCAGCTCGGCGGGAATCTCCTCGTAGATGGCCAGCTGTCCGGCGTTGACGATGCCCATGTCCATGCCGGCCTGGATGGCGTGGTACAGGAACACCGCGTGCATCGCCTCGCGCACCGCGTCGTTGCCGCGGAACGAGAAGCTGACGTTGCTCACCCCGCCGCTCACCATGGCGTGCGGCAATTGCGCCTTGATGCGCCGGGTCGCCTCGATGAACGCCACCGCGTAACCGTTGTGCTCCTCGATGCCGGTGGCCACGGCGAAGATGTTCGGATCGAAGATGATGTCCTCGGCCGGGAAGCCGACCTGCTCGGTGAGCAACCGGTAGGCGCGCGCGCAGATCGCGACCCGGCGCTCGACCGTATCGGCCTGACCCTGCTCATCGAAGGCCATCACCACGACCGCCGCGCCGTAGCGACGCACGGCGCGCGCATGCGCGAGGAAGGTCTCCTCGCCCTCCTTCAGGCTGATCGAGTTGACGATGCCCTTGCCCTGCAGGCATTTCAGGCCCGCCTCGAGCACCGACCACTTGGAGGAGTCGAGCATGACCGGTACGCGCGCGATGTCCGGCTCGGCGGCGACCAGGTTCAGGAAGCGCACCATCGCCGCCTCGGACTCGAGCATCCCCTCGTCCATGTTGATGTCGATCATCTGCGCGCCGCTGGCGACCTGCTGACGGGCGACCTCGAGCGCCGCCGGGTAATCGCCCGCCTCGATCAGCTTGCGAAAGCGCGCCGAGCCGGTGACGTTGGTGCGCTCCCCGACGTTGACGAACAGCGAGTCCGCATCGATGTTGAGCGGCTCGAGTCCGGCGAGACGGCACTTGACCGCGACCGGGCCGAGCCCGCGCGGCGGATGCCGGCTGACCGCAGCGCGGATCAGCCGGATGTGCTCGGGCGTCGTGCCGCAGCAGCCCCCGACGATGTTGATCAGGCCGGCCGAGGCGAACTCCCCGATGATCTCAGCGGTCTCGGCAGCCTGCTCGTCGTACTCGCCGAACGCGTTCGGCAGCCCTGCATTCGGATAGGCACAGATGTATGTGTCGCTCAGCCGGCCGAGCTCCTCGATGTAGGGGCGCAACTGGCGCCCGCCGAGGGCGCAGTTGAAGCCGACCGCGAGCGGACGGGCGTGGCGGATCGAGTTCCAGAACGCCTCGGCGGTCTGCCCCGAGAGGATGCGTCCCGAGGCATCGGTGATGGTCCCGGAGATGATGATCGGCACCTCGATGCCGCTCTGCTCGAAGAGCTCGAGCGCCGCGTAGATCGCCGCCTTGGCATTGAGCGTGTCGATCACGGTCTCGATGAGCAGCAGATCGACG
>JAPTUI010000324.1 GCA_028067895.1 Pseudomonadota bacterium
AGATGGGGCTCAGGCTGTTCTATCGCACGAGCCGCCGCACGGAGCTCACCGCCGCTGGCGAGCGGTTTGTCGAGGCCGCCCGGCGAGTGCTCGCGGCCGAAGAACACGCGCGCCTTGCGGTCGGGGAACTGAGGCGGAGCACGAAGGAGCAGCTGCGCTTCGGAGTCTGCGAGCGCGTCGCCAGCGCACGGATCTCTACAGTGCTTACCGCGTGGCGCGGCGCCAACCCGGCGGTCGAGCTGCGGGTCGTCAACCGCTCTGGGCGAGCGCTCATCGAGGAAATCGAGAATGGTCTTCTCGATGCCGGAATCACCGCAATGCAGGTTACCGAGCCCGGCATCCTCGTCGAACCACTCTGGACCGATCCATGGCTCGTTGCGCTCCCGAGCGCTCACGTCCTCGCCCCTGCGCGAGCCGTCGAACTCCCAGAGCTTGCACGCGAGCCGATCGCGCTCCTTGCGCCGGATGCCGGCGGTGCTTTGGAACGGCGCGTCGTCGAATGCCTCGCCTCAATCGAGCCGCGTGCAGCGATTTCCGAGCGTCCCTCGAACGTCGCGGCGCTCCTCATGTGGGTAGAGGCGGGCTGCGGCGTGGGGCTGCTCACCGCATCTCAGGCGCAAGTGTTCGCATGCACCAGTGCTGTCATCAAACCGCTTCGCCGAGGGTTACCATTGGCTGAAACCCGTCTCGTGAGAACGGACGCGCCACCGTCCCCGCCACTTTCACGGCTCATCGGATATTTGGCGGCGAGCCAGACGTGAGCGCGCATACCGCAGCAATGCCCTCAACGCCTTGCCGGTCGGGGCTATGGCTTGGCGAAAGGAATATGTACAAGCTGCTCAGTCAAGCGGCCCTCCGAGGTGGGGATTGTAGGTTAAACTGCTACCGAAATCGTGGCGAACAGATGAGCAACCGAGACGAGTTCTCAAAGAGAACATGCCTAGCAGTCGCGCAGCGAGCCAATCACCGTTGCTCGTTCCCTGGCTGCCCACAAATAACATCTGGCCCGAGCGACGAGTCTCCAGAGTCCGTCACCATGATCGGGAAGGCCGCGCATATTCATGGCGCCTCATCCGGGCCCGGCTCCAGGCGCTATCTCAAATCCATGTCGCGCGAGGAACGAAGACACATTAGCAATGCCATTTGGCTATGCAGCAACCACGCCGACATGATTGACCGGGATGAGGTGACTTATACTGGGGACGAACTCCGGGCGATGAAGCGCGAGCACGAGAACAACATTAGCGTTATTCAGCGGAATGCGATCCTGGCAGGCGTCCCCACGCCAGATTTTATCGCCATCGGACCGGACATCGTATTTACAGGCGACTTTATCGGCATCGACAACGAAGGGTGGAGCCTTCATCTACGGAATTTCTTTGAAGGCGATATTCACACACTGATCACCTTCGTCGAGCGCTTCGAGCAAGCGCCGCCGAGTGACCGATACGTACTCTTGAACCATCTCGGGGATGGACGGGTACTCAAAGAACCACCGTCCATAACCAAGGATAAAGCTGGAGGCTACACCATACGTTGTTCGGTCCTTCCTGGCGCTGAACGCATCCACGCAGCCGATATTCCAAAGAGCTGGGCATTGTCGGACAGCCACGACCTCATGGCAAAAGAGGGCAACTGGGCTCTCGTATCTGGAGTTGATGCCCTGCCGCAACAGATCAAAACATGCTTGTCTCACCAGAAAGGCGAGAGTCCGCTCCATCGAGAGTTCGGAACGCGAATTGCCGAGTACTATAGCCTGCTCTCCGGTTCGCCGTGGTTTGACCGCTATCTCAAACTGGAAGTCATTCGCCAAGCATCAATTCCCTACGTTGACCCGATCAACAATCGGCAGTACACGCCGCTCCTATGCGTCGAGCGTGTTTTCGGGATCGAGGTTACTGCGGTTGCGCCGACCAACAACTGGCTGCCGGTTTTCGTAGACCTCGATGTCAAAGGAGTGGGGCGGTGGCGGCGCGAGTTGTCTGTCTGCGTCCCGCGGGAACCTGTGGCGAAGCCATCTTTGGGCCATGTTCCCGGTGGATCTTCTGACCCGTGATGATTTTGGGTGTCTGCGCGCTTGAAATGGCAACACTGTGCGCCGACAATCCTCGCGATGCGTCCGAAGCTCCATCACCAGCCAACCCCGGCAATGGGCCACGCGCAGCTCGTACTACAACATCGCCGTACAGACGTGGCGCCCCATCATCACCCCCGCGATGACACCAAGCGCGTGAGTCACGAAATCCGTCTCCTCACAGCATAGCATCGCGATCCTCAAGCTTTTCAGGACTGGTCGAGGGCATGTGGACGGGAGCGTTCCCGCCGCATCGCCGCCTTGAACGCTTTGTCGCGCAGGATGAACTGCGTGAGCATGTGCGGGATGAGATCGGCCGCCAGCACCGTCTCTCCCCACGTCTCACTGTGCAGCGCCGCATAGCGGTCGAGCTGGGTCTTGAGACCGACCGGAACGGTGATGGTCAGCTTGATCGTTTCGGCGCTGGGTAGCGGCCCGAGGCGTAGCTTGGCATTCACGTGGCATCTCCCTTTCAGGGACTCGAGAAATCGTGTTCCGCCCGATAGGGACGAAGGATCAGGTCCTTGTTCACGATCACGCGCACCGGATATCCAGGGCGGATCGTGATCGTGGGCTGGATATCGAGATTGCGTCGGGTGATCTCCTGGCCGACCTGGTTCGTCGTGCCTTGCAGCCCCTGCAGCGAGGCATAGAGCACCGACTGCGAGCCGCCGTACTGGCCGCCCGGCACAGCGAGCTCCGCCGCGGCCCCGAGCAGCGTCGAGACCGCCGCTCCCGCGACCAGGCGCTTCCAGTGCCAGTCGACGCGGTCTTGCAGCCCCTCGTAACCCTCCGGATCCGTCCCCGGCAGACGGCCGAGCACGATCGACGACCCATCCGGCAGGATGAGCCGCGTCCAGACGAGGAGCACCCGGCGCTGTCCGTAACCGACCTGGCTGTCGTATACGCCGAGCAGACGCGACCCCTGGGGCACGAGCAGGCTCCGCCCCGTCACCGTGTCGTAGACGTTCTGAGTGACCGTAGCGATGATGTTGCCCGGGAGATCCGAGTCGATGCCGGTCAGGAGCGCCGCCGGGATCACCGTACCCGCCAACAGCTCGTAGGGCGAGCGCGGCGTCACGAGACGTCCCGAGGCGTAGATGTGGGCATTGGCTCGAGCGCTGAGGAACGATTCGTTCTGCGCCTGGCCGCTCTGCGGCGCTCTGGGGCGAGCGCCCATCGCCCCCTCTCCGCTCGACCCCTCTGCCACATGCGAGGCGATCGCCTCGGCGGCCGCCAGGCTCGGTGACTGCGCACCGGCACCCGCTGGTGCCGAGCTCGATATCGCAGCCGGCTGCTCTCGTAGATGCACGAAGAGCTGCGCCTTCGCCGCTGCCTGCGCCTCGCGTTGCTGCTGCAGGCGCTGCGCGCGGATCGCGTCCTCCTGCGGACTCGGGACGAAGCTCGGTCGCTCGGGAAGCTCCGGGATCCCGACCGCTCGCTCCTCCTGGACGACCGCCGGCCCGAACTCGCCAGCCGGCGCCCCGAGCTGCGGGACCGTGCGGATGCCGGAGTAGCTACGTGGCATGGCCGCAAGCCCTCCTGCGTGCGCAACGTGCTCGGGACCGGTGGCCTGGGGCTGCTCGATGGGACCGTTCGGCCTCGGCCGCCTGAGCCCCACCATGGCGGCGATCAGCACCGCGATCGCGAACACCGCCAGAATCCCCGCAAGCACCTTCCGATTGAGGCGCGTGACCGGCCGAGGCCTCGCGCGCAGCTGCAAGGCCGCCGCGTCCTCCTTCTTCGCCGCCCCCGGCTGCGCGCCGCTCTCCGGTGCGTCCTCGGGCTGCTCAGTCACGAGCCGCCTCCCGGCCTCCCAGAGTCCCGCGGGAGATCAGTCCGCGTGATGCGCACGATCTGCTGTGGAGCCGCGCCCAAGCGCAGCTCCGCGGCCGCGAAGAGCCGGTCGACGATGTAGTACGGCGGCCGGACCTGATAATTCACGAGCTCGCTCTGACCCTTCGGCCCCAGGATGAAGAGCGGCGGCATCTCGCCCTCGCCGATCCCGGGTGGAAACTGGATGTAGACCCGCCTCCCGTCATCGAACGCACGCACCGGCCGCCAGGACGGATGATCGCCCGAGATCGTGAAGCCAAATCTCAACCGCGAGAGATCGACCCGCATCGCAACCGGCTCGGCACGCCGGGCACTCTCGTTCGTGGCACGCAGCGCCATCAACTGCTCGAGCGGGTAGTGCCAGGACACGGAGGCCATCCAGGTCCTCGGCGTCGAGACG
>JAPTUI010000068.1 GCA_028067895.1 Pseudomonadota bacterium
AGCTCGGCATGCTCCTCATCGATGCGGCTGCGCCGCGCGAGCGTCTGCTCCTCCCGCGCTTGCGCCGCCTGCAAAGCGGCGGCCAGTTCGGCGTGCCGGCGCTGCGCGCCGTGGATCTGACTCTGCGTGCCGTCGCGCTCGGATTCCGCGAGCGCGAGTCCCTCGCGCACCGCGGCGAGTTCGCCCTCGGCCTCGCGCACGCGCTCCTCGGCCTCGGCCGCCGCGCTGCGCAGGCTCTTCAGGCGGTGTTCGCGCTCGAGGATGCCCGCATGCGGATCGACGCCGCGGCTCACCCGCAGCCAGTCGCGCCCGACCCACTCGCCATTGCGCGTGATGATCGAGTCTGCCGGGCCGAGATCGGCCCGCGCGCGCAGCGCCTCGCTCAGCGTCTCGGCGGTGCGCACACCGGTGAGTGCGGCGCGCGCCGCGGAGGAACCGGACACCTTCTGCGCCAGCGTCGGCCCGAATACGCCCTGCGGGACGCCACCGGAGGATTCCTGCACGAGCACCAGGCGACCCTCGCGCAGGGTCTGCAGCGGCTCGGCGAGCGCATCGAGCGCCTCGACGCAGACCGCTTCGAGATAATCCCCGAGGGCGGTCTCGACGGCCCGCTCCCAGCCGGTCTCGACTTCGAGCCGCTCGGCGAGCCGCTCGGCGCCCGCCAGGCCCGCCCCGCCGAGCCACTCGCGCACCTGTCCGGCGCTGCTCGACAGGGCGGCCTTCTGCACCGCCTCGAGCGAGGTGCATTCCTCGCGCGAGCGCTCGCGCGCCTCGCGCGAGCGCTGCAGGGCCTGTTCGGCCTGTAACTGCGCGCCGCGGGCCGCCTGTACGCGCTCGAGCGTGCCGCTCAGGCGCTCGGCGAGCCCCTCGGTCGCCTCGCGCGCCTCACTCTCCTGGGCCTCGAGTAGCGCGAGCTGCTCGGTGGACTGCTGGGCCTCGAGTGCCTCGCGCTCCAGCGCGAGCCGCTCGCTCTGCGCGGCGAGCCGGCGCACCTGGTTGTCGAGCTGCTCGATGCGCGCCCGCTCGACCTGTGCGGTGCGATCGGCGGCCCCGAGGGCGTGATTGAGCTGCTCCCAGCGCTCCTGCCAAGCGGCCAACTCGCCCTCGGCCGCCTCCAGCGCCTCGGCGGCGGCCCGCTCGGCGTGCTGAGCGCCCTCGAGCGCCGGGGCGGACTGCTCGAGTTCGGCGCGTACCGCGGCGAGTTCCCGCTCCTCGCGCTCGATGTGCGCGGCGAGTTCCGCCAGGCTGGTGCGGGCCTGCGCCAGATCGGTGCGCTGGCGCTCGCGCAGCTCGCGAGTGTGCTGGATCGATTGCTCGAGGCGCGAGATGTCCGCGCCGAGGGTGTAGTGTCGCGCCTGCACCGCTGAGAGCTGCTCACCGGCGCCGCCGTGGCGCTCGCGTGCGCTCTCGATCGCCGCCTCCGCGGCGCGCTGGTCGGCGAGCGCGGCCTGCATCTCGAGCTCGCGCTCGCGGGTGGCACTGTCGTGCACCTCGGCGCCGCTGTCGAGTTCACGCATGCGCAGTGCGAGCAGTTCCGCGAGTGTGCGCCGCTCCTGTTCCTTCAGTCCCTGGTAGCGCCGTGCGGTAGCCGCCTGGCGCTGCAGGTGACGGATCTGCTTCTCGACCTCCTCGCGCACGTCCTGCAGACGCTCGAGGTTCTCGCGGGTCTCGGCGATGCGGCTCTCGGTCTCACGCCGCCGCTCCTTGTAGCGAGAGATGCCGGCGGCCTCCTCGACGAAGGCGCGCATGTCCTCGGCCCGCGCCTCGATGATGCGCGAGATGGTGCCCTGCTCGATGATCGCGTAGCTGCGCGAGCCGAGGCCGGTGCCGAGGAACAGGTTGGTGATGTCCTTGCGCCGGCAGCGCGCCCCGTTGATGTAGTAGCCGGAGGAGCCATCGCGCGACACCTGGCGCTTCAGCGCGATCTCGTTGTAGTTCGCGTAGGCGCCACCGACCTTGCCGTCGGAGTTGTCGAACACCAGCTCCACCGAGGCGGTGCCGACCGGTTTGCGCTGCGAGGAGCCATTGAAGATGACATCGGCCATGTTGTCGCCGCGCAGGTGCTTGGCCGACAGCTCGCCCATCACCCAGCGCACCGCGTCGATCACGTTCGACTTGCCGCAGCCGTTCGGACCGACCACGCCGGTGAGATTGCTCGGGAAGGTGACTTGGGTGGGATCGACGAAGGACTTGAATCCGGCGAGCTTGATTTTCGTCAGCCGCATCTTGCTTGATCTTCCGTTCTCTTCTGAATGGCCGCCGCAGCGAAGCGCGGTAGTGTAGAGTAAATGCCCATGCCCTCACAGCCTGCTGCGTCCATCGAGACGTTCCCCAATCCCTGCCCGGGGTCCGACTACACCATCCGCATGCGGATCCCGGAGTTCACCTGTCTCTGTCCGCGCACCGGCCAGCCGGACTTCGCCACGCTCAAGCTCGCTTACGTGCCCGATCAGCGCTGCGTCGAGCTGAAATCGCTCAAGCTGTACATCTGGTCGTTCCGCGACCGCGGCGCGTTTCATGAGGCGGTGACCAACGAGATCGCCGATCTGCTCGCCGCCGAGCTGAAGCCGCGCTTCCTGCGCCTCGAGGGGCGCTTCAAGGTCCGCGGCGGAATCTACACCCGGGTCATCGTCGAGCGCCGCGCCGCCGACTGGCGCCCGCCGGAGCCGGTTCGCCTGCCCTAGGGATACCCCCGACCACGCAACCCTGTACAGGCCCCGGGGCGCCGGTATAATCCCGCGTCCCGCAAGAGCCTTATGCGTAGGAGCAAGTGATGTCGGCCAAAAAACCCGCGCCCAAAACTGCGAAGGGTAAGAAGGCCGCGCCGGCAAAAGCCGCGGCGAAAAAGTCCGTCACGGCCAAGCGGCCGGCCGCGCACAAGAGCGCAGCCCGCCCTGCTGCGCACAAGAGTGCGGCGGTGAAGAGCCCCGCCCATCCGCGCAAAGCGGAAGCGCCCGAGACCGAGACGACCGTCGAGCGGATTCATGCGCCCGTCGCGCCCCCCCAGATGCCACCCGCGCGAGCGCGCGCACTGCCCGTGAGCGACGCCGAGGAAGGTGATTCGGCCGAGCCGGGCAGCCTGCTCGCAGGCCCCCGCAACGTTCAGCCGTACATCCCGAAGCGCGGCGAACAGTACATGAGCAAGGAGCAGCTCGATCACTTCCGCAACATCCTCAACAGCTGGAAGCGCGATCTGATGGTCGAAGTCGACCGCACGGTCTCGCACATGAAGGATGAGGCGGCGAACTTCCCCGATCCCTCCGACCGCGCCACCCAGGAAGAGGAATTCAGCCTGGAGCTGCGCACCCGGGACCGCGAACGCAAACTGATCCGCAAGATCGACGAGGCGTTGAAGCGCATCGAGGACGGCAGCTACGGCTACTGCCTCGAGACCGGCGAGGAGATCGGAATCAAGCGTCTGGAGGCCCGTCCCGTAGCCACCTTGAGCATCGAGGCCCAGGAGCGGCGCGAGCGGCGCGAGAAGCAATACGGCGATCGCGACGACCGCTACCGCTGAGCCGAGCGCGAGAGCGAGCGGCTACGTCGGCCGCTTCGCCCCTTCCCCCACCGGCGCGCTGCACCTGGGATCGCTGCTGGCGGCCGTGGGCAGTTATCTCGATGCCCGTCACCACGGTGGCCTCTGGCGGGTGCGCATCGAGGACATCGACCCGCGCTGCATCCCCGGCGGTGCCGATCAGATCCTGCGCACACTCGAGGCGTTCGGCCTCGCCTGGGACGGGCCGCTCGAGATTCAGAGTCGGCGCACCGCGCACTACGAGGCCGCGCTCGAGCGGCTGCGCGCCGCGGGTGCGACCTTCGAGTGCACCTGCTCGCGCAGCGAACTCGCCGCGCTCGGGGCGCTCACCAGCCGCTACCCCGGCCTGTGCCGCAGCGCAGCACGCCGCGCCGGCCCGAGCGCCACCCGGCTGCGCATCGATGCGCAACGCATCTTCACGTTCGAGGACCGCTTCCAGGGACCGTTCAGCGCTCCGGGCGCGAGCCTCGGCGATGTGGTCGTGCGCCGCCGCGACGGCGTGTTTGCCTACCAGCTCGCGGTCGTCGTGGACGATGCGCTGCAGGGGATCACCGACGTGGTGCGCGGCGCGGACCTGCTGGAGAGCACCGGCTGGCAGATCGCGCTGCAGGAGGGGCTGGGGTTGCCCCGGCCACGCTACGGCCACCTGCCACTGCTCACCGAGCCCGGCGGGGCGAAACTTGCCAAGCGTCACCACGCCGTGCCGCTCGATCCGCGGCGCGCGGGCGCGGAGCTCCTCGAAGTGCTCACCCTGCTCGGCC
>JAPTUI010000083.1 GCA_028067895.1 Pseudomonadota bacterium
AGACCAGCCGCGCCGGCGCCGATGACGAGCACATCGGTCTCGAGCGTGCGCATCGGCGCGACGCTCAGCCGATCTCGAGCATGCGCGCGATCGGGCGGCGCGCCCGGGCGGCGAGCGCCGGATCGATCTCGATCGGTGCGGCGAGCGTCTCGAGCGCCTGCGCCACGCGCTCGAGCGTGGTGGCCTTCATGTGCGGACACAGGTTGCACGGGCGCACGAACTGGATGTCCGGGCAGTGCACCGCGACGTTGTCGGCCATGGCGCACTCGGTGAGCAGCATCGCCCGCGGCGGGCGGCGCTCGCTGAGGAAATGGGCCATCGCCCCGGTGGAACCGACGAAGTCCGCTTCGGCGCGCACCCCTTCGGGACACTCCGGATGGGCGAGCACGGTCACCTGCGTCTCGAGTCGGAAGGCGCGGATGTCGGCGGCGTTGAAGCGGGTGTGGACCTCGCACTGCCCGCCCCAGGCGATCACCTCGACGCCGCTCTCCTCGGCGACGAACCCGGCCAGGTGCTGATCGGGCAGCATGATGACCCGCGGTGCGCCGAGCGCACGAACCACCCGCACGGCGTTGGCGGAAGTGCAGCACACGTCGACTTCGGCCTTCACCGCCGCAGTCGTGTTGATGTAGGCGACGACCGGCACCCCGGGGCACGCGGCGCGCACGGCGCGCACCGCCTCGGCATCAATGGAATCGGCGAGCGAGCAGCCGGCCTCCGCGGCGCTGAGCAGCACGCATTTGTCCGGACAGAGCAGCTTGACGGTCTCGGCCATGAAGCGCACGCCGCACACCAGCAGCGTGCGCCCCGGCGCTTCGAGCGCGTACTGCGCCATGGCGAGCGAATCCCCGGTGAAATCCGCCACCGCGCTGACGAGCGGCGTCTGGTAGTTGTGAGCCAGCACGAGTGCGTCGTGTTCGGCCTTCAGCGCCGCGATGCGCGCAATCAGCGGCGCAGCGAGCGCGATTTCGGCCTCGGGCACCACATGCGCGAGGCGGGCAGCGAGAGACGTGTGAAGATCGGCGTGGGCGTTCATGAGCGCGCCGATGATGCCGCAGCGGTCGGCCGCGGGCGTAGCAGCCGCGATGAGGAAAATCACTTTTTCCGCACGCCGCGCGTCCGGGGGGCTGCGGAAAATCCTGATATCTATCGCAGCATCTGCCGCGCTAGCGTTGCCGACATGAACCACCACGACCGCACCCGCAGCCGCACCGGCGCGCCGAGTGAAACCGATTGTGCCGCCTGCCCGGCCACGCGCCGCTGCTGGGGCCCCGAGCCGCTCACCGCCGATGCCGTCCACGCCCGGCGCGAGCCGCCGCTCGAGCGCGGCGCCCGCCTGCTCGAGCAGGGCGCCGCACCGGCGGTGTACCTCGTGGCCACCGGCTGCCTGGTGCTGCGCATGAGCCTGCCGGACGGCTCGCAGCGGGTGGTCGGACTGCGCCTGCCGGGGGAACTGGTCGGGCTGGAGAGCTTGGCGCGGGGGGTTCAGCCCTACACCGCGCAGGCCGCCACCGCGAGCGCGGTGTGCCGGCTGCACATGCCCGCGCCCGGCACCGCCGCCGGACACGGCGCGCTGCTCGAGCGGCTGCTGCTGAAGAGCGCCGCGCAGCCCGACCGGGCCGCCGCGCCCTGGGCGGGGCTGCCGGCGGTCGAGCGGGTCGCGGCCTTCATCGAGAACTACATCGAGCGGGCCCAGCTGCCGGCGCGCGAGGAGCGCTTCCGTCTGCCGCTCACCCGCGCCGACATCGGCTCGTACCTCGGGCTCGCCCCGGAGACGGTGGTGCGCGCCCTCGGGCACCTGAGCCAGGCGCAGCGTCTGGCGGTGCGCGGGCGCACCGTCAGCCTCGGCGGTACGCTCTGAGCGCGCGCCGGGCGGGCACCGCCCGAGGCGACGCGCGGGTATAATCGCGCCGCATGATGCCTCAACTCATCGAGCGTCTGCGCTCGGACCTCGGCGCCCTGAAGGACCAGGGCTTGTACAAGAACGAACGGGTGATCGAGAGCCCACAGGGCGGGCAGATCAGCACCGGCGGGCGCGAGGTGATCAACCTCTGTGCCAACAACTACCTCGGGCTCGCCAGCGATCCGACCGTGCTCGAAGCGGCGCACGCGGCGCTCGAGCAATTCGGCTTCGGGATGGCCTCGGTGCGCTTCATCTGCGGCACGCAGACGGTGCACAAGGCGCTCGAGCGGCGCCTGAGCGAGTTTCTCGGCACCGAGGATGCGATCCTCTACTCCTCCTGCTTCGATGCCAACGGCGGACTGTTCGAGACGCTGCTCGATGAGCGCGATGCGGTGATCTCCGATGCGCTCAACCACGCCAGCATCATCGACGGGATCCGCCTGTGCAAGGCCGAACGGCTGCGCTATGCGAACAACGACATGGCCGAACTCGAGGCCTGTCTGCAGCGCAGCGCCGCGGCCCGCACCCGTCTGATCGCCACCGACGGGGTGTTCTCGATGGACGGCACGGTGGCGAAGCTCGCTGCGATCTGCGCGCTCGCCGACCGCTACGATGCGCTGGTGATGGTCGATGACTCGCATGCCACCGGCTTCATGGGCGCGCACGGCCGCGGCACGCCCGAGCACTGCGGGGTCGGCGCGCGCATCGACATCCTCACCGGCACGCTCGGCAAGGCACTCGGCGGCGCGAGCGGAGGCTACATCGCCTCGCGCGCCCCGGTGATCGAGTGGCTGCGCCAGCGCTCGCGGCCCTACCTGTTCTCCAACAGCATCCCGCCGGTGGTGGCCGCCGCCGGACTGCGCGTGCTCGAGCTGCTCGCCGAGCGGCCCGAGCTGCGCGCTCGGGTGCATGAGAACGCCCGCTATTTCCGCGCCGGCCTCGAGCGGCTCGGCTTCACGGTGAAGCCCGGCGAGCATCCGATCATCCCGGTGATGATCGGCGATGCGGCGCTCGCGGCCCGCATGGCCGACCGGCTGCTCGCGCACGGGGTGTACGTCATTGGCTTCTCCTACCCCGTGGTGCCCAAGGGCCAGGCGCGCATCCGCACGCAGATGTCCGCCGCGCTCACGCGCGCCGACCTGGATACCGCGCTCGCGGCCTTCGCCGCCGTGGGCCGTGAACTCGGAGTGATCGCATGAAAGCGCTGGTCAAGAAGGAATCCGCACCCGGCATCTGGCTCGAGGACATCCCGGAGCCGAAGATTGGACCGAACGACGTGCTGATCAAGATCGCCAAGACCGCGATCTGCGGCACCGACATGCACATCTACAACTGGGATGCCTGGGCCCGCAAGACCATCCCGGTCCCCATGGCCGTCGGCCACGAGTACTGCGGCCGCGTCGTGGACGTCGGCTCGGAGGTCCGGGGCCTCGCCGTCGGGGACCGCGTCTCCGGCGAAGGGCACATCACCTGCGGGCACTGCCGCAACTGCCGCGCCGGCCGCCGGCACCTGTGCCGCAACACGGTCGGCGTAGGCGTCAACCGCCCCGGGGCGTTCGCCGAGTATCTCTCGATCCCGGCCGACAACGCCTTCAAGCTGCCGGACTCGATCAGCGATGACATCGCCTCGATCCTCGATCCGTTCGGCAACGCGACGCACACCGCGCTGTCGTTCAACATGGTCGGCGAGGACGTGCTGATCACCGGCGCAGGTCCGATCGGCGTGATGGCCGTGGCGATCGCCCGCTTCGTCGGCGCCCGCCACGTCGTGATCACGGACGTGAACGACTTCCGGCTCGCGCTCGCGCAGAAGATGGGGGCGACGCGCACCGTCAACGTACAGCGCGAGACGCTCGATCAGACCATGAAGGACCTGGGCATGCAGGAAGGCTTCGACGTCGGCCTGGAGATGTCGGGCAATCCGGCCGCGTTCCGCGACCTGCTGCGCACCATGCATCACGGCGGGTCGGTGGCGCTGCTCGGCATCCCGCCGGAGGAAACCGCCATCGACTGGAACCAGGTGATCTTCAAGGGCCTGACCTTGAAGGGCATCTACGGCCGGGAGATGTTCGAGACCTGGTACAAGATGGCGAGCCTGCTGCAGAGCGGTCTTGACCTGACCCCGGTCATCACCCACCATCTGCCGATCCAGGAGTTCCCCGAAGCCTTCTCCATCATGGGCTCGGGCCGCTCCGGCAAGGTCATCCTCGACTGGCAGACCCTCTGAGGCTCAGCGGCACGCCCGCGCGCCGCGGCGCGCGGGCGTGCTTAACGCTGGGTGCAGAAGCAGTAGGCGTAGAGCTTGCCGCGCGCCCCGAAGCGCGTCAGATCTCTGAGTTCGCGCGCGTAGGGTGAGAGCGAGCCGGCGAGCGCCCCGAAGCCCGGCAGACTCACCTTCGGACCGAACAGCGAGACCGCCGCGAAGGCCGCCCGCGCCTGGGCGCGCTCGAGCAGCAGTTGCGTCCAGGAGCGGCGCCGGTGCAGGAACTGCACGCGGTAGTGCTTGAGCTTGGCGAGGCTCGCCGCGGCGTGCTCGGCGTCCTCGAGCGTGCCCAGATGATCGACTAAGCCGATGTGCCGCGCCGCGGACCCCGCCCAGACGTGTCCCTGGCCGATGGCGTTGACCTGGGCGTCGGTGAGGTGACGGCCCTCGGCCACGCGCTCGACGAACTGCGCATAGCCGCGGTTGATCTGCGAGCGAATCAGCAGCTTCGATTCGGCGTTCAGCGGCTGCCCCGGGGTCATCTGGCCGGCGAGCGGCGTGGTCCCTACCCCGTCGCTGCCGATGCCGAACTTGCGCAACGCCTGCTTGAACGTCGGAATGATGGCGAAGATGCCAATCGAGCCGGTGAGCGTCGCGGGACTGGCGTAAATCTCGTTGGCCGGTGCGGCGATGTAGTACCCGCCCGAGGCGGCGTAATCGCCCATCGACACCACGAGTGGCTTGCCGCTCGCGCGCAGCGCCACCAGCGCGTGATAGATCTCTTCGGCGGCCGTGACGCTGCCGCCCGGGCTGTCGATGCGCAGCACGACCGCCTTGATGTGGGGGTTGATGCGCGCGGTGCGGATCAGGCGCGAGAGTGAGTCCCCGCCGATCGCCCCGGGCGGCTCGCGCCCATCGAGAATATCCCCGTCGGCCACGATCACTGCGACGCGCGGCTCACTCGCCTCCGGCGCACCCTGCTCGCTGCGCACGAGCTTCGCGTAGGTGCCCGCGCCGACCGCATTGAACGTACCGTGCGCGTCGGCGCCGACCAGGTGGATGACCCGCTGTTCGAACTGATGCTTGTCGATGAGCGCACTCACCAGGTGTGCCTTGAGCGCCACTTCGGCCGCATCGCCATCGGCGGCGGCGACCGTCTTCGGCAGCGTGTCGACGTACTGGGCGATCGCGCCGGCCGGCAGACCGCGCGCGGCGGCGACTTCCCGCTGGTAGGTCCGCCACTGGGCATCGAGGTAGGCGGTGCTCTGCGCGCGGTCGGCCTTGGACATGTCCCGGCGCGTGAAGATCTCCACCGCGCTCTTGTACTTGCCGACCCGGAACACGTGCACGTGCACGCCGAGCTTCTTCAGCAGTCCGCCGAAATACAGCGAGTAGCGGCTGAAGCCGCGGATCAGCACGTATCCGGTCGGATCGAGGTCAACCTGGTTGGCCTGCGCGGCGAGGTAGTACTGATCCTGGTCGAAGGCGGTACCGAAGGCGAGCACCGGCTTGCCGCTGGCGCGAAAGACGTGAATGGCGCGGGCAAGCTCCTCGAGCATCGGCAGGCCCGCGTGGTCCATGTCATCGAGATCGAGCACCAGCGCGCCGATGCGCGGGTCCTTCGCGCCGGCGCGGATCGCGCTCACCAGATTCCACAGCAGCGTCTGGTGCACGCCCTCGCCCTGGGCGTTCTCGAGGGCCCGCTCGACCGGATCCCCGCTCAGCTGCTCGACCAAGCGCCCGCGTGGCGCAACCACCAGGGCCGCGCGCGCCGGCATGGTCGGACTGGCCTCATAGAGTACCCCGACCAGGAAGCCGAACAGCGCAAGCAGCAGCAGCAGATGCAGCAGCTTGCGCAGCCCGTCCAGGCCGCGCCACACCCCGAGCAGGATCTTGCGCACGGTGCCCATGGGGGGGCGTCAGACCTTCTCTTCGATCCTCGCGGCCTTGCCCGAGCGCTCACGCAGGTAGTACAGCTTGGCGCGGCGCACCTGGCCGCGACGCTTGATCGTGATGTCGCTGATCGCCGGGCTGTAGGTCTGGAAGACGCGCTCGACGCCCTCGCCGTGGGAGATCTTGCGCACCGTGAACGAGGAGTTCAGGCCCCGGCGGCTGATGGCGATGACCACGCCCTCATAGGCCTGTACGCGCTCGCGGTCGCCTTCGACCACTTTCACCTGCACGACCACGGTGTCGCCGGGCTTGAAGTCCGGGACCTTGCGGGTCATGCGTTCTTTTTCGAGTGTTTGAATGATGTTGCTCATGGTCTCATCCTCGATCGTCGCCCCGGTCCGCTTCTGCGGCGAGGAGTTCATTCAGTAACCGCTGCGCGTCGGGCTGCAGCGCCTGCCCGCGCACCAAATCCGGGCGGCGCCGCCAGGTGCGCGCCACCGCCTGGGCGAGCCGCCAGCGCTCGATGTCGGCGTGATTGCCCGACAAGAGCACCTGGGGCACTTCCAGGCCTTCGAACACTTCCGGCCGCGTGTAATGCGGCCAGTCGAGCAATCCCTGCGAGAACGAATCGCACTCGCTGGAACGCTCATCGCCCAGCACTCCCGGCAGGAGTCGCGCCACCGCGTCGATCACCGCGAGCGCCGGCAGCTCCCCGCCCGAGAGCACGTAATCGCCAATCGACACTTCCCGATCGATCCCGAGCTCGATCACCCGCTCGTCCAGGCCCTCGTAGCGTCCGGCCACGAGCATCAGCCCCGGCAGCGCGGCGAACTCCCGGGCCATCGCCTGCGTGAAGCGCTCACCCTGCGCCGAGAGGCACACCCGGGGGCTGCCGCCCGGCAGCCGCGCCGCCGCGGCGCGGATCGCCGCGAGCATCGGCTCGGGCTTCAGCACCATGCCGGGCCCACCGCCGTACGGCCGATCGTCCACCGTGCGGTGCACGTCGCGCGTGTGTTCGCGCGGATCCTCCGTGCCCACCGCCAGCCGCCCGCTCACGAGCGCCCGTCCCACCACGCCGAAGCGCAGCGCGCCGGTGATCATCGGCGCAAACAGCGTGACCACTTCGATCTGCATGGAACGCCCATCCGCGCGGCGCGCACAGTCTGACCGGCGTGCTACTCCAGCGTCGCCGGCCAGTCCACCAGCACCCGCCCGGCGGTCAGATCGACCTCGAGCAGATGCGACGGATCCGCCAGCACCCAGTGTTCGCGTGCCGGCGACTCACCGCCACCGTCCTCTACCACCATGACCGCCCCCGCGGGCGCGTCGACGAAATACCTCACCGTGCCGAGCCGGCAGCCCTCGGTGTTGAGCACCTCGCAGCCGATCAGGTCGGTGCGGTAGTGCTGCCGCTCACCGGGCTCAGGCAGCGCGCTGCGCTCGATCTCGATCAGCGCCCCGGTCAGCCGGGCCGCCGCGTCGCGGTCCTCGATGCCCTTAAGCCGGGCGACCACCGCATGGCCGTGCGGCCGTCCGTCCTCGAGCCGCAGCGTGATCGCCTCGCCCGTGGCCCGCGCCAGACGCCACTGGCGGTACTCGAGCAGTGCCTCGGGCGGGTCCGTGAAGGACGCCACGTGCACCCACCCGGCCAGCCCGAACGGCGCCCCGATGCGCCCGAGCTCGACCCAGGGGGAGCGGGCGTTCACGACAGGCCCCGTCAGGGCGGCGACCGTCAGGCCGTCGCCTGCTTCCGGTACGAACTCAGCAGCGAGCGCACGCGCTCGGACGGCTGGGCACCCTGACCGACCCAATAGTCGATCCGGGGCAGGTCGAGCTTCAGCTTGGGCTCATTGCCACCGGCAACGGGGTTGAAGAACCCGACGTTCTCGAGGCTGGCCCCGCCCTGGCGCTTGCGGCTGTCCGTGACCACGACGTGATAAAAGGGCTGATTGCGCGCCCCGCGCCGGGTCAGACGAATGGTTACCATGATCTTGTCGCTCTCAAATGGCCGATCCGGACGGGCCCGCGGCACCGCCCCTCAAAAAAGAGCGCGGATTCTACGGGCTTATCGCCTGATCCGAAAGGGGTGGGCGGTAATTTTCACCCGTACCGGGGCCACAGCGCCCGATCAGGGCATTTTCCCCTGCAGCGCCCCGAGCATCTGACGCAGCCGACCGCCGCGCATCTGCTTCATCATCCGCTGCATCTGCTGGAACTGCTTCATCAGGCGATTGACGTCCTGGACCTGCACGCCGGCCCCGCGCGCGATGCGCCGGCGGCGCGAACCGTCGATCAGCGCCGGGTGCAGTCGCTCGCGCGGCGTCATGGAATTGATGATGGCGATCTGGCGGCGCACGTCGCGGTCACCCTGCTCGGCCGATACGGCCCCCTTCTGGGCCGCGGTGGGGAGCTTGTCCATGAGCGAGGCAAGACCGCCCATCTTCTGCACCTGCTCGAGCTGGCTCTTGAGATCCCCGAGGTGAAACCCCTTACCCTGAACCACCTTGCGGGCCAGGCGCTCAGCGGACTCCCGGTCGACCTGTTTGTGCACCTGCTCGACCAGGCTCACCACATCACCCATGCCGAGGATGCGCGAGGCCATGCGCTCCGGATCGAAGGGTGCGAGCGCCTCGGTCTTCTCCCCGACACCGACGAACACGATGGGCTGGCCGGTGACCTGGCGCACCGACAGCGCGGCGCCGCCGCGCGCATCGCCATCGGCCTTGGTGAGCACGATGCCGGTCAGATCGAGCGCCGCGCCGAAGGCGCGCGCGGCATTGACCGCATCCTGGCCGGCCATCGCGTCGACCACGAACAGCCGCTCGGCCGGCTCGACGGCGCGATCGATCTGGCGCACCTCGTCCATGAGTGCCTCATCGACGTGCAGCCGGCCCGCGGTATCGACGATGAGCACGTCGAACACCCCGCGACGGGCCTCCTCGAGCGCCGCACGCGCGATGGCCGCCGGTGCGGCGGCCGGATCGGCCGCCACGTAATGCGCCTCGACCTGCTCGGCCAGGCGCTGAAGCTGCAGCATCGCCGCCGGGCGGCGCACGTCGGTGCTCACCAGGGCAACGCGCTTTTTCTGGGTCTCGATCAGCCAGCGGGCGAGCTTGGCCGCCGTGGTGGTCTTGCCCGCGCCCTGCAGGCCCGCCAGCAGCACCACCACCGGCGGCTGGGCCCGCAGCGCAAGCCCGCTCCCGGCCCCGCCCATGAGAGTGACCAGCTCGCGGTGCAGAATGCCGATGAAGGCCTGTCCGGGGGTGAGGCTCTGGGCCACTTCGGCCCCGAGGGCGCGGGCCTTGACCGCATCGATGAACGTCTTGATGACCGGCAGGGCGACGTCGGCCTCGAGCAGCGCGATGCGCACCTCGCGCAGCGCCGCGCCGATGTTCTCCTCGGTGATCCGGCCGCGGCCGCGCAGCGTCTCGAGGGTCCGGGAGAGTCGGGTCGTGAGGGCTTCGAACATGCTGATGTGACGAATCCGGTTCGGGCAGCCATTATAGGGCCAAGGAGGGTCCGCACTTGACCGACGTATCCGTTCCGCTGCTCGTCCTCACCCTGGCGTGGCTGCTCGCGATCATCGCCTTCTCCTCCGGCACGGAAGTGGCGATGTTGTCGGTGAACCGCTACCGGATCCGCCACCGCGCCCAGGCCGGGCAGAGCACCGCGAAGCTGCTCGAGCGGCTCTTGCGCAAGCCCGAGGACTGGCTGGGGGCGAACCTGGTCATCGTGGCGGCGGCAAACGTGTTCGCCTCGGAAGTCGCCACCGTGCTCGCCCAGCGCACCGGCTACCGCTACGCGGTGCCGGCCACCGGCGTGCTGCTGACGCTCGCGGTGATCGTGTTCGGCGAGCTGACCCCGAAAATCTACGCCGCGGCGCACCCGGAGTCCGCCGCGCTCAATGCCGCGCGCATCTACCGGGCGCTGGTGTTCCTCGCGCGCCCCTTCCTCACCGTGACGAACGGCATCTCCTACGGACTGCTGCGCGCGCTCGGCGTGGTCAAGACCGCGCCGGCCGGCCAGATGCTCAGCACCGAGGAGCTGCGCACCGCGGTTGCCGAGGCCGGCCCGATGATCCCGGCGCGCCACCGGCAGATGCTGCTGTCGATCCTCGATCTCGGCCAGATCACCGTCAACGACATCATGATCCCGCGCCAGGAAATCGCCGGCATCGACCTGGCACAGAGCTGGGACGAAGTGCTCGAGCAGCTCGAGCGCACCCCGCACACGCGCGTGCCGGTGTTCGACGGGGAGCTCGACAGCCTGGTCGGGGTGCTGCACATGAAGCGCATCGCACACGAACTGGTGCGCGGCACGCTCACCCGCGAGCGCCTGGAGGAAATGGCCCGCGCCCGCGAGCCGTACTTCATCCCCGAGGGCACCTCGCTCAACGTGCAGCTGGCGCACTTTCAGCGCAACCGGCGCCGGCTCGCCTTCGTCGTGAACGAATATGGCGACATCGAGGGCCTGGTGACGCTCGAGGACATCCTGGAGGAGATCGTCGGGGAGTTCACCACCGACCCGGCCACCATCTCGCACCGGGACATCTACGCCGAGCGGCCGGGGATCTACATCATCAATGGGGGCGCGACGCTGCGGGCGGTGAATCGGGCGCTGCAGTGGCAGCTGCCGACCGATGGACCGAAGACACTGAACGGCCTGCTGATCGAGCGGCTCGAGACCATTCCCGCCCCGGGGACGACGCTGAAGGTCGGCCCCTACCTGTTCGAGGTCCTGCAGATCGCCGACAACGCGATCAAGACCGTGCGGGTGCACGCGCCGCAGGCGCCGAGCCCGCCGCTGCCGTGAACGCCGCCTCGAGGGCCTCATCGATGCGCGCCACCGGCACCACCTGCAGCCCCTCGATGGGCCGGCGCGGCGCGTTGTCGCGCGGCACGAGTGCGCGCTTGAAGCCCTGCTTCAGCGCCTCCTGCAACCGCTCCTCGCCGTAGGCCACGGGGCGCACCTCGCCGGTCAGGCCGAGTTCCCCGAACGCCACCAGCGTGCCCGGCACGACCCGCTCGGCGAGACTCGAGGCGAGCGCGATCACCACCGGCAGGTCCCAGGCGGTCTCCTCGATGCGCACCCCGCCGACGGCGTTGACGAACACGTCGTGCTCCTGCAGCGACACGCCCGCATGGCGGTTCATGACCGCCAGCAGCATCGCGAGCCGGTTGGCGTCGAGCCCCTGGGCGATGCGCCGCGGCGCCCCGAAGCGCATCCGATCCACCAGCGCCTGCAGTTCGATCAGCAGCGGCCGGCCACCGTCGCGCGTGACGGTGACGATGCTGCCGGCGGCCGGCTCCGGGGCGCGCGCCAGAAAGATGGCCGAGGGATTGCGCACCTCGCGCAGCCCACCCTCGGTCATGGCGAAGAAGCCGAGTTCGTTCACCGCGCCGAAGCGATTCTTGGTGGCGCGCACGATGCGGTAGCGGCTCGCCGTCTCACTCTCGAAGTAGAGCACGGTGTCCACCAGGTGCTCGAGCACCCGCGGGCCGGCGATTGCGCCGTCCTTGGTGACGTGTCCGATGAGAAACACGGCGGTGGCGCTGCTCTTGGCGAAACGCACCAGCTGGGCGGCGCACTCCTTGAGCTGCGAGACCGACCCGGGGGCGCTTTCGAGCGCGCCGGACTCGACCGTCTGGATGGAATCGACGATGAGCAGCGCGGCGCGGCGCGCCGCCGCCCGCTCGAGCACACTTTGGAGATGCGTCTCGGGCAGCACCTCGAGCGCCCCGGCAGCCAGGCCGAGCCGCCGGGCGCGCAGGGCGACCTGGGCGCCGGACTCCTCGCCCGTGGCGTACAGCACGGGCGCCGCGGCCGCCGCATGCGCCGCCACCTGCAGCAGCAATGTCGATTTGCCGATGCCCGGATCACCGCCGAGCAGCGTCACGGACCCCGGCACGATGCCGCCGCCCAAGACGCGGTCGAGCTCCCCGAGCCCGCTGCCGAGGCGCTCAGCGGGTGCCGCAGCGGCCGCGAGCGCCAGCGGCACGGCGGCCGGGGCGAGCGCCCGGGCGCGGGCAGCGGCCCGCGGCGCACTGACCTCCTCGAGCACGTTCCATTCCCCGCAGGCCGGACAGCTGCCCTGCCATTTGGGGGTCTCGGCGCCGCAGGCGCTGCACTGGAACACGGAACTCGCTCGGGCCATGGATACGCTCGCACCGCAGCCGGGTGCTAGGATGTTTCAGGAACTGTGCGGCACTGCCGGCTTTTGTGACCGGGCACTCGGACTGCACGGCGCGCAATGCTAGCGTATCGCGGCTGGGATCGGGGATCGGCTGGGTATGCTCGTTAAGAAAATCAATGGTCTGCACACCGCCTGAGGGCGCTGCATGGGTTTGAAGAACAAACTGCGCGTCGTCGGGCTGACCGATACCGGCAAAGTGCGCGAGCACAACGAGGACACCATCGCCGGAGACGCCGATCTGGGTCTGCTCGTGCTGGCCGACGGCATGGGCGGATACAAGGCGGGCGAGGTCGCGAGCGGCCTGGCGGTGAAGACCATCGTTACGATGGTCCGCGAGCACCTCGAGCGGGAGAACCTGCAGAGCGTGGACGCCGGCTCGGGCCTCTCGCGCACCAGCATCATCCTGCGCGATGCCATCCACCGGGCCAACAAGATCATCTACCAGACCGCCCATACCCAGGCGCAGTGCGAAGGCATGGGCACCACGGTGGTCGCGGCGCTGTTCTTCAACAACCGAGTGACGATCGCCCACGTCGGGGACTCGCGCCTGTACCGCGCGCACGGTGAGAAGTTCGAGCGCATCACCATGGATCACTCGCTGCTGCAGGAGCTCGTCGACCGGGGCTTGTACTCGGCCGAAGAGGCCCAGCGGGCGGCGAACAAGAACTACGTCACCCGCGCCCTCGGCGTCGAGCCGAGCGTGGACGTCGAGATCCGCGAGATCCCGGTCGAGAAGGGCCAGATCTTCATGCTCTGCTCGGACGGTCTCTCGGATATGATCGAGGATGACGACATCCATTTAACGATAAACACGTTTAGTGATAATCTGGATACAGTCGCCAAGCAACTGATTCAGCTGGCCAACGATAACGGCGGCCGGGACAACATCTCGGTACTGATGGCGCACGTGGTGGAGGCCTTTCCGGCCCGCCAGAACGTGCTCGACAAGATCCGTAAGTGGTTCAGCTGACGGGGGGCGGGAGAGTACGCATGGCAAGGTTGATCTTGAGCCTCGACGGCCAGGTAATGGCCGAATACAACATGAACAAGGAGCGTTATACAGTGGGGCGGCTCCCCGACAACGACGTGCGCATCGACAATGCGGCGGTCAGCGGCCACCATTCGTTGGTCATCAATATCCTCAACGACTCGTTCCTCGAGGATCTCAACAGCACCAACGGCACGTACGTCAACGGCAAGCTGATCAAGAAGCATGCGCTGCAGCACGGGGACGTGATCACCGTCGGACACCACCAGCTGCGCTTCATGGAAGACGACGAGCAGCAGGACGAGTTCGAGAAGACCATGGTGATCCAGCCCTCGGCGCGGCCCATGCAGGCGCTGCGTGCGGCGGCCGAGGCGGTCGCAGCGGCGAACGGCAGCAAGCCGGCGACGCCGGCGGCCACGCCCAAGGCCGCCAAGCTGCAGGTGCTCTCCGGGGCCTTCGCGGGCCGCGAGCTCGAGCTGACCAAGACACTGACCACGCTCGGGCGCCCGGGCGTACAGGTCGCGGCAATCACCCGCCGTGCCGACGGGTACTACATCGTGCACGTCGACAGCGACAAGCCGGACCGCTTCCCGGTCATCAACGGTGAACCGATCGGACTGCAGCCGACGCTGCTGCGTGACAACGATGTGATTCAGCTGGCCGGCGTGAAGATGGGGTTTTTCCTAAGCGGCAGCTGATCCGGCGATCTCGAGCGGCACCCGCTCGCTGACGCTGCAGAGCAGCTCGTACGGGATGGTGCCGGCCCAGCCGGCCACTTCCTCGACGGGCAGCCCTTCGCCCCAGAGCATGACCGGCGTGCCGACGCGCACCGACTCGAGCGTGCTCACGTCGACGGCGATCATGTCCATCGACACGCGGCCGACGAGCGGCGCACGCCGCCCGGCTACGCAGACCGGCGTACCGCTCGGCAGGCTGCGCGGCAGACCATCGCCGTAGCCGGCCGCCACGATCGCCACGCGCGTATCCCGCTCGGCGCGCCAGGTCGCACCGTAGCCGACGGTCTCCCCGCGCGGCACCTGCCGGACTGCGATCACCGAAGTCTCGAGCCGCATCACCGGGCGCAGGCCAAGTTCGGCCGCAGTGCGCTCCGGCAACGGTGAGGCGCCGTAGAGCGCGAGCCCCGGCCGCACCCACTGCCCCCCAACCGCGACCGCCCCGAAGATGCCCGCGGAGTTCGCGATGCTGCGCTCCCCGGGAATGCCGCGGGTCGCTGCGGCGAAGCGCTCGAGCTGCTCGCCGGTCATGTGTCCGACCGGATCGTCGGCGGCCGCCAGGTGGGTCATGAGGCGGATCTCGCTCGAGGCCGGCTGCAGCGCGCGCAGGCGCTCGTAGGCGGCGCGGAACGCCTCGGGCCGAAAGCCCAGGCGGTTCATGCCGGTGTCGATCTTGATCCAGAGGGGCTCACGGTGCGCCTCGCCCGCCGCCGCAAGCAGCTCGACCTGCAGCGCGTCGTGCACCACGAGTTCGAGTCGATGCGCTCGGGCCTCGCGCAGCTGCTCGGGACTGAACACGCCCTCGAGCAGCACGATCGGCGCCTGCACGCCACGCTCGCGCAGGCGCACGCCCTCCTCCAGGCGCGCCACGGCAAACGCATCGGCCTCAGGCAGCGCGAGCGCGGTCTGCACCAGACCGTGTCCGTAGGCATTCGCCTTGACCACCGCCATCACCCGCGCCCCGGGGGCGCGCGCGCGAATCACCTCGACGTTGTGACGGAGTGCGCCGGCATCGATGACGGCGCGGATCAGCCGGCTCACCTGAGCACGCCCTCGGCGTACGCATCCGGGGCGTAGTTGGCAAAGCGCGTGTACTGGCCCTGGAAGGTCAGCAGGAAGGTGCCGATGTCACCGTTGCGGTGCTTGACCAGATCGATCTCCGCAATGCCCTTCTTGGTCGTATTCTTGTCGTAAACTTCTTCGCGGTAGATCAACAGGATCATGTCTGCATCCTGCTCGATCGCGCCGGAGTTGTGGCTGACGATGCCGTCGGAGATCCAGCTGGCCGGACCCGGCACCGTCAAATCGAATACCTCCGCCTCACCTTTCGGCTCGAGCGCAACGACGGAATCCCAGCACAGTTCCGCGCTAACACCCGCACGAGGCATGTCCCGAACGACCGCCACCCGGCTCCCCGCGATCAGAGCTTCCGCGCGCACCCAGCCATTGTCGGTCAGCACCCGGTGCTTCGCTGTGACGCGCATCGATCTGCCGCCAGCAACCCGCAGGGCGAATGTCTCTCGCGCGCCGACCTTCCAGACCTTGTCCGATCGCGCAGCCACGATTCTCTGCTGATCGTCGACCGCCCAGACTTCTGGTTGCGTTCCGACGAGCGTCTGGATCGGAACACGCCGCCCGTCAGTTAGCCACACCGGTGTATCGCCGGTGACGCATTCACGCAGATCCGACATGACCGGCTTCTTGTTCTCGCGCTGCTCGACCGCGCGATTCAACTGCGAGAGCGCGATCACCGGCACGCCGAGTTCCTTGGCGAGCACCTTCAGCCCGCGGGAGATCTCACCGATCTCCGTGGCGCGATTCTCCTTCGTGCCCGGCACCTGCATCAGCTGCAGGTAATCGACGAGAATCAGACTCAAGCCGTGCTCGCGCTTGATGCGCCGCGCGCGCGCGCGCAGCTCGGTCGGTGTCAGCGCCGGCGTCTCATCGATGAAGATCTTCGCCTCCGAGAGCTGGTTGGTGGCGCTCGTGATGCGCACCCAGTCGTCATCGGAGATCTGTCCGCTGCGCAGGTTCGACAGCGGCACCCCGCCCACCGAGGCGAGCATGCGGGTGATGACCTGTTCGGCGGGCATCTCGAGGCTGAAGATCGCCACGGATGCGCGGGTATTGGGATGCACGGCCGCATACTCGGCCATGTTCACCGCCAGCGTGGACTTGCCCATCGCGGGACGGCCGGCGACCACTACCAGATCGCCCGGGCGCAGCCCGCCGGTCATCTTGTCGAAATCGGTGAACCCGGTCGGCAGTCCGCGCAGCGAGCCGGGATTGCTGTGCCACTCGTCGATCTGATCGATCACCCGCGGCAGCAGGGTCTTCACCGCGATCGCACCCTGGCCGCGCGTACCGGCCTCGGCGATCGTGAACACACGCTGTTCGGCCGCATCGACCAGTTCGCGTGCGGTCTCGCCTTTGTTGTTGAAGACGGCTGCGGCGATTTCGGTGCCGGCGCGGATCAGCTGACGCAGCAGCGAGCGCTCGTGCACGATGTCCGCGTACGCGCGCACATTGGCCGCGGTCGGCGTATCGCGCGCCAGCGAGCCCAGATACGCCAATCCGCCGGCCGCCTCGAGCTTGCCGATGCGCTCGAGCTGCTCGCTCACGGTCACGACGTCACACGGCCGGCCGTTGCCGGCCAGCTCGCCGATCGCCGCGAAGATCAGCCGGTGATCCGGGCGGTAGAAATCCTCTTCATTGACCGCATCGGCGACCTGATCCCAGGCGCTTGACTCGAGGAGCAGGCCGCCGAGGACGGCCTGCTCCGCTTCGATCGAGTGCGGGGGCGTCGGGATGTCGCCGTGCCCTGAGGAGTACGCGGCCACCGTTCGCCCGGTCGGTCTGCGCTTATTCTTCGGCGACGATCGACACGTTCACCGGCACGTCGATATCGGCGTGCAGGTGCAGGCTGACCGTATGCTCACCGATCATGCGCAGCGGACCGTTCGGCAGGCGCACTTCACTGCGCTCGACCTTGAAGCCCTGACGCGTGCACGCCTCGGCGATGTCGGCTGTCCCGATCGAACCGAACAACTTCCCTTCGGTGCCGGCCTTGGCGCTGATCAGCAGCTTGAAGTCCTTCATGGCCACGGCCCGCTCTTCGGCCGAGGTGAGCTGCTCGTGCGCCAGCTTCTCGAGCTCGGCGCGGCGTGCCTCGAAGCGCGCAACGTTGTCCGGGGTGGCGAGCGTCGCCTTGCCCTGGGGCAGCAGGAAGTTGCGCCCGAAGCCCGAACGCACCTTGACGCGATCGCCGATGTTGCCGAGGTTGGCAACCTTCTGCAGAAGAATGACGTCCATGGACTTCGCCTCAGTGCTGGTCGGTGTACGGCAGCAGCGCGAGGTAACGCGCGCGCTTGATGGCAACCGCCAGCTGCCGCTGGAAGAAGGACTTCGTGCCGGTGATGCGGCTCGGGACGATCTTGCCGGTCTCGGAGATATACCCCTTGAGCGTGGCCAGATCCTTGTAATCGATGTGCGTCACGCCTTCGGCCGTGAAACGGCAAAATTTTCTGCGACGCGAGAAGCGGCCGCCGCCGCCGGTGGGTGCTCTGCTGTTCATGAGTCGATTCCGATGTTCAGTGAGGATTGCGTAGCGAGTGCGCTCGGCCGTCAGATCGGCTCGTCTGCTTCCATCGCCAACGGACTGTCGTCGCGGTCATCGCGCTCATCGCGCGAGCGATCACGGCGGCCCTTGCCCTCGCCTTCGTCTTCGGCGCCCTTGGCCATCGGCGAGGCTTCGGTCACGGCCGCGTTCATCGCGACCACCAGGTGACGCAGCACCGCGTCGCTGAAGCGGAACGCGCCGGTGAGCTCACCGAGGGTCTTCTGGTCGCACTCGATGTTCATCAACACGTAGTGCGCCTTGTGGACCTTGGCGATCGGGAAGGCGAGCTGACGCCGCCCCCAGTCCTCCAGACGGTGCATCTGGCCGCCGCCTGCGCTGATCATTCCCTTGTACCGCTCGATCATGGCGGGCACCTGCTCGCTCTGATCGGGGTGAACCAGAATCACGATTTCATAATGCCTCATGTGTCCTCCTTACGGATTGGAGAGCCGCCCTTCGCGAGGCCTGCACGGGTGCGGCAAGGAGCTGCACCGCGCCGATTGTGGCGCGGTCCCCCAAAACGGGGGCCGCGAGAATACTGGAATGGCCGGCCCGCTGCAATGCGGCCGGACGCGCCGGCAGGTCCGGGCGAGCCCTGCCCGGCGGTGCCCCCTCCCCGCCAGGCCTGCCCATCCGGCCAGCCCCCCCGGCCGTCGGGGCTCAGCCGCCGCGCTGGCGGACCGCCTCGTAGAGAAGCATCCCCGCGGCCACGGACACGTTCAGGCTCTCGACCGCACCCAGGCTGGGCAGGCTCACGAGCCGGTCGCAGCGCTGGCGGGTCAGGTGACGCAGCCCGCTGCCTTCGGCCCCGAGCACCAGCACCACCCCGCCGGTGAGGTCCGCCCGGGCCGCGGGCTGCTCGGCCTCGGCGGCCGCGCCAATGACCCAGAGGCCGGCCTCCTTCAGCAGCTCGAGCGTGCGCGCCAGATTGGTCACCACCGCGACCGGGGTGGTCTCGGCGGCGCCGGCGGCGACCTTGCGCACCACCGGCGTCACGTGCGCCGCCCGGTCGCGCGGCACGATGAGCGCCAGTACCCCGCAGGCATCGGCCGTGCGCAGACAGGCCCCGAGGTTGTGAGGATCCTGCACGCCATCGAGCGCGAGCAGCAACGGCGCGCGCGCCTGCTCGAGCGCGCTGAACAGCTGGGCCTCGCCCCAGGACGGCAGCGGCTCGATCTCGGCAAGCACGCCCTGGTGCGCGACCTCGCCGAGTCGCGCGCGCAGCGCCTCGGCCTCGATGCGCCGCACCGGCCGGCCCGCCTCGCGCGCCAGCGTCTCGATCTGGCGCACGCGCGGATCATCCCGGTGCGCGGCCAGCTGAATCGACACGACGCGTTCCGGCCGGCGCTCGAGCATGGTGCGCACGGCATGCAGTCCGTAGACGCTGGCGCGCCCGGCGGCGCCTGCTCTGTCAGGGTTCTTCGACAAGTTCCAGATCCACCAGGCCTTCGATGGGGTTGACGGAGGTCACCAGCACGCGCACCTGCGTGCCCGTGGCGAGCCGCCGGCCGGCGCGTCGGCCGCGCCAGGCATGGCCGTGCGCCTCCATTTCGTACTCATCGTCGCGCAGATTGTCGATGTGCAGCAAGCCGTCGACGCCGACATCGAGGATCTGAACGAAGCAGCCGAACTCGACCACCGTGGTGATCAGGCCGAGGAACACCTGGCCGATGCGCTCGCGCAGATAGGTGCACTTGAGGAACGTCGAGACGTAGCGGTCCGCCTCATCGGCGCGTTTCTCCAGTCGCGAGGTGCTCTCACCCATCACGGCGAGTTCCCCCGGCTCGTAACGCACCGCCGCTCCGCCGGGGGCACCGATCTGCGCCTTCAAGGTGCGGTGCACGATCAGATCCGGATAGCGGCGGATCGGGGAGGTGAAGTGGGCGTAGTGCGTGAGCGCCAGACCGAAGTGTCCGATGTTGACGGGCTGATACAGCGCCTGCGGCATGGCCCGCACGATCAGCGACTCGATGAACGGCCGCTCGGTGCCGTGACCGAGGCGGCGCGCGATGGCCTGCAGATCGCGCGTGACGATCTGCTCCGGCAGGTGCGCCTCGATCTGCAGCGCCGCGAGCGCCGAAATCAGCCGCTCGATCTTCTCGCTCTCCGGCTCCCCGTGGACGCGATACAGCGTCGGCGTGCGGGACTTCTCGAGCGCGGTCGCGACCGCGACGTTGGCCAGGATCATGCACTCCTCGACCAGGCGGTGCGCATCGTTGCGCGTGCGCAGCTCGACGGCGCGCACGCGCTCGGACGGATCGATCACGAGGCGCGCTTCCGGCGCATCGAAATCGAGCGCGCCGCGGCGGGCGCGCGCCTTGTGCAGGGCGCGATACACGTCGACCAGCGCCTGCAGCGGCTCGAGCAAGGCACCGAGCGCGGTCCGCGCCGCCGGACGTCCCTCGAACAGCGCCTCGTGGGCCTGCGTGTACGTCAGGCGCGCCGCCGAGCGCATCACGGCCGGGTAGAACCGTGCGCTCCTGGGCAGCCCGCCGGGGCTCACCTGCATGTCGGCCACGAAGCACAGCCGCTCGACCCCGGGGGCGAGCGAGCACAGATGGTCCGAGAGCGCCGTCGGCAGCATGGGGATGACGCGCGTCGGGAAATACACCGACGTACCGCGCTCGAGCGCCTGCGCGTCGAGTGCCGTGCCCGGCCGCACGTAATGGCTGACATCGGCGATCGCCACGATCAGCCGGAATCCCTCCGCATTCGCCTCGGCATACAGTGCGTCGTCGAAATCCCGGGCATCCTCGCCATCGATCGTCACGAGCGGCAGACCGCGCAGGTCCTCCCGCCGCGCCGCCTCGGCCGGATCGACGGTATCGCCCCAGTCGCGCGCCTCGCGCAGCGCCTCGGCGGAGAACTCACACGGCAGGCCGAAGCGCGCGAGCGCGCTCTCGGTGGCCAGCTCGACCGGGCGGTCCGGATCGAGCACCCGCTCGATGCGCGCATGCGGTGGCTGCCCGCCGGCGCCGCGCCGGGTGACGCGGGCGATCACCCAGTCCCCATTGCGCGCCCCGCCGAGGGCGTCGTGCGCCACCGCGCAGTTCAACTGCAGACGCCGATCCGACGCGCTCACCCAGGCGCTGCGGCCCGAGATCTGCACGGTGCCGAGAAACGCATGCACGGCGTGTTCGAGCACTTGCTCGACCGTCCCCAGCCACCGGTCGGACGCGTCGCGCGCCAGACGGACGCTGAGACGATCCCCGTGCATCACGCCGCGCATCTGCTGCGGCGGCAGAAACACACTCTCTTTCCATCCTTCGACGCGCAGGAAGCCATAGCCGGCACGGTTCGCACTGACCTGCCCCTCGACGAGATCCCCGGCGTGCACGCCGCTGCGCTCGTGAGCGTCCCGGTCTGATTTACGGGCGGGCGCAGCGCCGCCCGACGGCGCTGCGCGCTGCGAGCGGGCGCGCTTTTCGCCCGCCTGCGCCTTCTGATGCGCCCCTGCGGGGCGGCCCTGGCGGCCGTACTGGGTGCGGCGCGTTTTTCCTTTCGTTTTCAATTGACAGTTCCCGGTTCGATGCGTAGATTTCCGCGCCTCGCCCTCCCGGCCCGGGTGGCGGAATTGGTAGACGCACTAGTTTCAGGTACTAGCGGGTAACACCGTGGAGGTTCGAGTCCTCTCCCGGGCACCAAGAATTCTTTATTTTCCAATAGGTTGATTCCAGATTGCGATGAACTTCCGAGGTGCCGTTCAGGCGCTTCGGACGGTGATTGCGACCGGGTCATTGCTTTTATTCTTCACCGGTTCGCCTCGATATCTTATCAGGCATTGATCCGGGTGGCGCGGGGGAAATTCAAACGCCGCGCCGCGAGGCTCGATCGGCCTGCCAGTCTCCTCACTCCTGTCGTAGTCCGTTCCCCTCGCCAGCATCTGGCGAACGGGGCCCGACAAATTTCACCAATAGTCAAAATTACTCGCGAGTGATTTTGCCTGCTAGTGAAATTAGTCGTATGCTGTCGCAAGCATGGCGAGGATCACGCGTTACCTTCTGCCTCAGGTCCGCCGGGATCTCGCGCAGAAGATGGTATTCATAGCCGGCCCCCGTCAGGTTGGTAAGACGACTCTCGCTCGCTCGCTGAACGGCGGTTCTGCCGGTTACCTCAATTGGGATGTCGCGGAGAGTCGCGAGAGGATTCTCAAAGGAGAAATGCCGCCAGGAAAGCTTTGGATATTCGACGAGATCCACAAGTACCGCCGCTGGCGGAACTATCTGAAAGGCCTATACGACGGTCGTGCGCGCGGACAGCGGATTCTGGTCACGGGCAGCGCTCGCTTGGATCTCTATCGTTTCGGAGGTGACTCCCTGCAGGGCCGCTATCATCTGCTACGCCTTCATCCCCTGTCAGTTGCGGAGCTCGGCCTGAGCGACCCGGACGGCCTGTTGCAGCTTCTCACCTTGGGAGGTTTCCCAGAGCCGTTTCTATCGGGCAGCGAGACGGAGGCTCGCCGCTGGTCCCGCGAATACCGCACGCGGTTCATTCGCGAAGACGTCATTTCTCTCGAGCGCATCCAGGACCTGGGCCACCTGGAGCTGCTCATGATGCGGCTCCCGGAGCTGGTGGGCTCGCCGCTTTCGATCAATGCCTTACGAGAAGACCTGCAGGTCAGCCACAAAAGCGTCAGCAACTGGCTCGGCGCGCTGGAGCGCTTGTATTCGATTTTTCGCCTCTCTCCTCTGGGAGCGCCGCGCATCCGCGCGGTAAAGAAGGAGCAGAAGCACTATCACTTGGATTGGTCACTCGTTCCGGGCGAGGCTGCGCGCTTTGAGAATCTGGTCGCCTGTCATCTCCTGAAATGGGTGCACTTCGAGCAGGACACCGCCGGGCGGGACTTGGACCTCCGTTACTTTCGGGATGTCGATCGACGCGAGGTCGACTTCGTCGTCACCGAACGTGGGCGCCCGATTCAATTTGTCGAGTGCAAGTGGGCGGATGCAGATGTAGATATCGGGCTGCGATACCTTCGCGCAAAGTTTCCTTCGGTCGAGGCTTGGCAGGTCTCTGCCACAGGTCGCAAGAATTATCAGACGCCAGATGGAATCCGGGTAGCTCCGGCAATCGAACTACTCAAGGATTTCGTGTAGCCCCCGATAAGGACGACAAAGTTCACGCGGCAACCGCGTGCTGAAAGCGCCCCTGATCGTCATTCAGAATGATGCGGATTCCGCAGCCGATACCGATTAACAGAGCACCGCTGATCCGGCCTTGCAACCGAAGCCGCCCGGGCGCCGAGAGCCAGCGCCGCGCGCGTCCGGCCAGCAGCGCGTAGTCACCGTCGAAGAGTAAGCCCACAATGATCATCGTGCCGATCAATGCGAGAAGTCGCGGTCCGAGCGGCAACTTCGGATCAACGAACTGCGGCAAGAAGGCGATGTAGGAAACTATCGCCTTCGGGTTGGTAATCGCGATCAGGAATCCTTGGAGGAATACGCTGTGCCAGGAGCGTCTCGCCGCGGTCATGGATGCGAACTGGCGCACACCGCGCACCTGCCATGACTTAACCCCGAGCCAGATCAGATAGAGCGCTCCAGCCCAACGAACGAACTGGAAGATTTCGCTCAGCAACGCGAAAAGGCCACTAACCGGATCGTCGTGGCCGTCAGCGGAATCGCATTGCCGGCGCCAGCCCCTGCAACCGTCACCAGACCCGAGCGACTGCCACTGCGCAGAGAGTTGGCGACGAGCAGAGTGACCCCCGGTCCTGAAATCAGGACGAGAATCCCGACGGCGGGGCAGTATGCAATGTACAGATGAAGGTCCACGCCCGTCAGACCTCACGCCAAGTGTGGCGACCACGATAGCGCGCATGAATAACGGACGCCAGGATCAGGAAACCCCGGAATCTGCACATGGAAATCCGTCATTTCACCGGAACGACCGCTGAGCGCAGATGAACCGGACCGATGCCCGGACGAAATCGTTCCGATGAGTCAACCGACCCCTTCGCCTCAAGCGCCCCGGCGGACCAATCCGTAATC
>JAPTUI010000582.1 GCA_028067895.1 Pseudomonadota bacterium
GATCTCGGCGAGCTGGGGCCTGCATGCCGGCTGGGTATGGGTGATGCTGGTGGTCCACGGGCTCTCTCAGCCAAACCGCGCCGCGCCGCTGCAGTTCCTGCTCAGCCGTCACGACGGCTTCACCGGTTGGCTGGTGCTGCTCTGGACGGTACCGCTCGCCTGGGGCCTGGCGCGCTTCTACCGCGCACGCACGCGCCGCGCGATGCACGCGGTGCGCCTAGCCTAAGGCGCCGGAGCGCGCCCTGCGAGTGCGGCGAGCAGCTTCTCATGCAGCCCGCCGAATCCACCGTTGCTCATGATGAGCACGTGCTCGCCAGGGTGGACCGAGGCGGCCAGATCACGGGCCAACACGTGCACCTCGCCACGGCCGTGCGCACGGCCGTGCAGCGCACTCAGCACCGGCGTGGCGTCCCAACCGAGATCGGCTGGAATGTAGAGCCACACCTCATCGGCGCCAGCGAGTGACGCGGCGAGCTGATCACGGTGCACGCCCATGCGCATCGTATTCGAGCGCGGCTCGAGTACCGCAATGATCCGCGCCGTCCCAACCCTGCGCCGCAGCCCATCGAGGGTGGTCGCGATGGCGGTTGGATGATGCGCAAAGTCGTCGTAGACGCGCACGCCATTGACTTCCCCGCGCAGCTGCATGCGGCGCGCAACGCCCTGAAACGACTCGAGGGCGGCCAGCGATTCGTGCACCGGCACGCCCGCATGGCGCGCCGCCGCCAGGGCTGCGAGCGCGTTCTCCATGTTGTGCGCACCCATCAGATCCCAATGCACCGTGCCGCGCGGCTCGCCCCGCTCGAGCACTTCGAAGGCCGAGTAATCGCCCGCCGCGCTCAGCGCTCGGGCGCTCCAGTGCACCTGCTCGCCGGTGCTGCGCGAGAACCCCTCGAGCGGGGTCCACGAACCCATGGCGAGGGTCTGCTTCAGGCGCTCATCGGTCGCGTTCCAGATGATCCGGCCACTGCCCGGCACGGTGCGCACCAGATGATGGAACTGCCGCTGGATCGCGGCCACGTCGGGGTAGATGTCCGCGTGGTCGTACTCGAGATTGTTCAGCACCGCCGTGCGTGGCCGGTAGTGAACGAATTTCGCGCGCTTGTCGAAGAAGGCCGTGTCGTACTCGTCCGCCTCGATCACGAAAAACGCGCCGCCGCCGAGCCGCGCGCTCACCCGGAAGTTCTCCGGCACGCCGCCGATCAGGAATCCCGGCTCGAGCCCGGCGTGCGCGAGGATCCAGCTCAGCATCGAGCTGGTGGTCGTCTTGCCGTGCGTACCGGCCACGGCGAGCACCCAGCGCTCGCGCAGCAGCTCGCGCGCCAGCCACTCCGGACCGGAGACGTACGGCAATCCCCGATCGAGCAGCGCCTCGACGACCGGGATGCCGCGGCGCATGACGTTGCCGACCACGACCACGTCGGGCCGCAGGTCGAGCTGCTCTGGCCCGTAGCCCTCGATCAGCTCGATGCCGAGGGCGGCGAGCTGGGTGCTCATCGGCGGGTACACGTTCTGATCGGATCCGGTGACCCGATGACCTGCGGCGCGCGCCAGCGCCGCGACTCCGCCCATGAACGTACCGCAAACGCCAAGAACGTGAACGTGCATAATGGTGGAGGATTGTACCGGTCGGAACGCCATTGCACCCAGCTGCCACATCTGAGGCGATCAACGACATCGCCGCGCGCCTCGCCACTCAACCCGCCATCGGCATCGACACCGAGTTCCTGCGCGAGCGCACCTACCACGCCGAGCTGTGCCTGGTGCAACTGTCCTGGGAGGATCAGGCCGCCTGCGTCGATCCGCTCGCGCAGATCGACCTGAGTGCGCTCGCCACGGCGCTCGCCGCTCCGACAGCAGTGAAGGTGCTGCACGCCTCGCGCCAGGACCTCGAGGTGCTGTTGCCGGCGGTAGGTCCCATCCGGCCGATCTTCGACACCCAGATCGCCGCGGCGCTCGCCGGCGAGGCCGCCCAGATCGGCTACGCGGAGCTGGTGCGCCGCACGCTCGGGCACGAGCTCGCCAAGGGCCAGACACGCACCGACTGGTCGCACCGCCCGCTCACCGCCGAGCAGATCGAATACGCGCTCGATGACGTGCGCCATCTGCTGGCGCTGAAAACGGCGCTCGAGGAACGCCTCGAGCGGCTCGGCCGGCTCCCCTGGCTCGCCGAGGAACTTGCCGCGCTCGAGGACCCGGCCGCTCTTAGCGTCGATCCCGAGTCCGCGTGGCGGCGTCTGAAGGGGTTGAGCGGACTCGATCCGGGCCGCCAGCGTCTGCTTAAGTCGCTGGCGGCCTGGCGTGAGCGGCGTGCGCTCGAGCGCAACCGGCCGCGCGGCTGGATCCTTGCCGACGTACTCCTGCGCGACATCGTGCTGCGCGTGCCGCGCACCCGGGCCGAGCTCGCCGCCCTGGAGGGCATGACGCCCGGACTGCTCGAGCACAGCGGCGCGGCGCTGCTCGAATGGGTGCGCGTGGCGGACATCCCCGATCCGGCCCCGCAGGTACTGCGGCCCCGGCCCGATTCACAGATGACAGCGTTACTGAAGAAACTGGGTGCGGTGCACCAGGCCGTGGCCGCCGAGCTCGCGCTAAGCCCGGAAGTCCTGGCCACGCGCCGCGACCTGGAACAGCTCGCGGCCGGGCGCCAGGACGGACCGCTGCTCACCGGCTGGCGCCGCGCAGTCCTCGGAGAGCGGCTGCTCGCGGCGCTCTGAGCGCGCGCGGCAGACTCACACGCTCAGCCCGAGAGCGCCTGCTCGAGCCGGGCCGAAACCGTCTCGAGGTCGCCCTCGGCGTCAATACTGCGCAGCAGGCCCTGGTCGTGGAAATAATTGACCAGCGGACGGGTCTGCTCGTCGTACACGCGCAACCGCTCGGCGACGGTCGCCTCGTTGTCGTCCGGGCGCTGGAAGAGCCGGTGCGCCTCGCCGGTCTTCGGACAACGCTCCTGTTCGAGCGCACCGGCCGGCAGCGTGAGCAGGTTGACCACCCGGCCGCAGTCGCTGCAGGTGCGCCGCCCGGCGATCCGGCGCGACAGCTCCCCGTAATCCACATTCAGCTGCACCACCGCATCGAGCGGCTGACCGATCGCCCGCAGCAGTTCGTCCAGCGCGCGCGCCTGGGCGAGATTGCGCGGAAAGCCATCGAGAATGAACCCTGCGCGGGTATCGGCTTCATCGAGCCGCTCGCGGATCATGCCGAGCACGATCTCATCGGCGACCAGCCGGCCGGCGGCCATCGCCTCCTGGGCCTGAAGTCCGAGCGCCGTGCCTTTAGCGACCGCCGCCCGCAGCAGATCTCCGGTCGAGATCTGCGGAATGTGATGCCGCTCCACCAGCCGCTGTGATTGCGTGCCCTTGCCCGAGCCTGGAGCCCCCAACAGGACGATGCGCATGAGTATGACTATTTTAGTGCCAAAGGTCTTGCACCATACCGGGGCGCTGCAAGCCGGTCAAACGTCACTCGCCCCCCGGGCGAGGCGGGCCGCGCTGCGCTATCCTTGCCGCTAACGCGACAACACGCGCCCCGGGGGGGGCGCATGCCATGAAGCACACCGGCAGAAAGAATGCGTTCTATGCCCAGTCGGGCGGGGTTTCGGCCGTCATCAACGCCTCGGCCTGCGGGGTGATCGAGACGGCGCTGCGCCGCAGCCGGCACATCGGCAAGGTCTACGTGGGCCGCGACGGCATCATCGGCGCGCTCACCGAGGATCTGATCGACGTCGGGCGCGAGAGCGCCGCGACCATCCGCGCCCTGAAGCACACGCCGGGAGGCGCGTTCGGATCGGCCCGCTTCAAGCTCAAGAGCCTCGAGCAGAACCGCGCCGAGTACGAGCGGCTCATCGAAGTGTTCCGCGCGCACGACATCGGCTACTTCTTCTACAACGGCGGCAATGACTCGATGGACACCGCGCTGAAGGTGTCGCAGATCGGGGAGTCGCTCGGCTACCCGGTCACCTGCGTGGGCGTGCCGAAAACCGTGGACAACGACCTGCCGCACACCGACTGCTGCCCGGGCTTCGGTTCAGCAGCGAAATACGTGGCCGTCTCGACCCGCGAGGCGGCGCTCGACGTGGCCTCCATGGCGCGCACCTCGACGAAGGTCTTCGTGTTCGAGGTCATGGGCCGGCATGCCGGCTGGATCGCCGCTGCGGGCGGACTCGCCGGGCGCAAGCCGGGCGATGCGCCGCACATCATCCTGTTTCCGGAGATTCCGTTCGAACCCGAGCGCTTCCTCGAGCGCGCCCAACAGTGCGTCGAGGACTACGGGTACTGCGTCGTGGTG
>JAPTUI010000685.1 GCA_028067895.1 Pseudomonadota bacterium
GGTGGTCCTCGCTCGGGAAACCGGGTGGTCCTACACCAGAGAAATCCGGTGGTCCTCTTCGGAGGAAATCGGGCGGTCCTCAATCAGGAAATTCTGCAGGAATATCCCTACCTTTCTGCACATCAGCGACGGCAAGCTCCACGACGTCAATATTCTCGATCAGCTCATTCCCGAGGCTGGCGCCTTCTATATCGTCGATCGCGGCTATGTCGACTTCGAGCGTCTGGCGAGATTCGATCAGGCCGGCGCGTTCTTCGTGACCCGTGCCAAACGAGGCATGCGTTTCAAACGACTCGCCTGGCGCAAGACCGACCGCAGTACCGGGGTGATCTGCGACCACACGATCGCCCTGACCGTGTTTTACTCCAAGCAAGGTTATCCGAAGCCGCTGCGCCGCATCCGCTTCAAAGATCCCGAGACCGGCAAAAATCTGGTGTTCATCACCAACCATCTGGAGCTCACGCCGCTGACGGTCTGTCAGCTCTACAAGATGCGATGGCAGGTCGAGCTGTTCTTCAAATGGATCAAGCAGCACCTGCGGATCAAGGCGTTCTTCGGTACCTCGGAGAATGCCGTCAAGAGCCAAATCTGGATCGCCGTATGCACGTACGTGCTCGTGGCGATCGTACGAAAGCGACTGAAGCTGGAGGCGTCGATGCATGGGATCCTACAGATTCTGAGCTTGACCTTGTTCGAGAAAACTCCGCTCGATCAGCTGCTTACGCTCGCCGTGGACGGTCCGAAACCGCCCGGCGACGCCAACCAACTGATTTTGTTCGAATAACGTTGGGACAGTAGTGAAGCCATTCACCTGGTAAATCAAGGAGGCAACGTAGGCTTGATATCGAGCGTCAGGGCCAGTTTCTGTTGGAAGGTTGGAGTATAGCCGAGCAAGGGGCCCGGTAGATTTGTTGCCGCTCACGGAAATACCAAATCCACCCTGCGTTGCGGGCCCGGCAGAGATACTGATCGGCCCGAATGGAGCGGAATATACAGAGTCGATCTGGTTCGTTGTCTGCTGATTCGAATTGCCCTGAGCAGCCGCGGCGGGAGCTGCGGAAGATGAATCTTGCGCAAGAACAAGATTGTGACAGGAGAGAATCGCAAGTCCACATGCGAACGCGATGGCGCGCATAAACGGTCTCCTTACGAGAGATGCTTTCCTACGAGATTCATCAGATCCTGAATGGTTTTCAACCCAGAGACATCCGTAGCGACTACCTGAGGTCCCCACTTGACCGAATTCGCCCGAGCGAGCTCATCTCCGTACGCATCCACCTCCTGAGCGATGCCGCCTGGGGCAGCGTTGCAGGCTTGGTCGATCGGGAAATTTGCATCGACCTTGCATTCGCCACCGGGCAAGGGGGTTGCGCAGGCGGGAAACACGTGGGTGCAGACGTCGAGCTCTATTTGCAGCTGCGTGTTTGGATCGATCTTTCCTTTTGCTGGTGCGCCGGGTGGTGCTGCTTTGAGGGGCGATGAAGCGCTGAGAGAGAACAAATGCGGTCTTGTAAAAAAAGGCCGCGTACCGCCAACCGCATGCACAGGCGCGGGAGTAACGGCTCCCTGGTCGGGAAGATACTTCTGAAGGAGACCCTCTATGGCATCGGTTCCTGCGTAGCCCACGGCGACGAGCTTGAAAACCAAGCTCTGGTCTACGGCTCCCAGAGCTTTAAAACCAGAGAGCAGGAATACAGTCAGGCCACCAACAATGGCTCCTATCAACAGACTGATTCCGAGGCGCGCGCCATCGAAACCTGATTGGCCGACTGACTGCCCTGTTGTCGTTGAGGTCTCGTAGGTCTTCTTCAGCCCAATGAGAACCCTTATGCCCTGTCCGAGAGCCCCTAGAATCAGACCCAGAATCAACTGATCTAGCGCATCGACGACCGTCATTGTCGAGTCTCCCCTAGCTGTTACGCCCTCTTCTCGCGCAGGTAAGGGTCTGCAGCCACAGCTTCGGCTTGCCAAATGAAGGCTTCTGCACAAAACACCGATATGAGAGTGTCACGTGCCCAGCGCTCAAATGAGCGACCCCGTTTTGCCGCTCCACGCGCGGAATCCCTAAATACCCAGGAGTCCGGCGTGGTTGATTGTTGAAAGGACTATTGGTTGCCGTTTTAGCGAAAGTCAAGCACATGTTCGTGTGTTAGTCAAGCAGGGAATGTATGCGCGCCCATCCGGGGTTGGGTCACAGGGCAGGAGGTTTTTACGGGTGAGCGCTCGCGGCATGAATGGGGTCTATTGGCCATTTATCCCCGCGCGGATGCTTTTTTTGGAGGCTAGCCGTAGGTACCGGCCCGAGCGTCAAGAGGCCATGCCGGGTGTTCAGGACAGGTCAAACAAGGCTTCGTAAGGCCGCGAATGGAATACCACATGCGACGCGGAGGGCTAGTAACAAACCTCACCCCTGCGGTGATTACGACAGCTCACTACATCACCGTCGACGCTGCCGGTCGCCCCATGCGCCCTAATTGACCCGGTTCGCGGTCTTTGGACAGCTGCTTTCGGCGGTGTTGAGGCATTGCTGAGGCAGGTCGCAGTTGGTGGGACACTGTTCGGGAATTTGGATTGCTGCAGCGTAGGCTGACGCGAGTACGCGACGCTAACGGGCCACGCCACGCCGGTGCGAGAAGTCCCATGACACATAGTCACCTCGCTGCACGGCCGTGATGACTTCACCAATGCGCCCCTCAACGTTGGACCGCCATGGAACCAAACTGAACTCCACACCGTCGTTCAGCATCGCGAATCGCCCGCTCGCTAAGAGGACGGATCGCTGGAAAGTGCCAGAGATGGGCACGCCATCGACGACCGGCCGATAGATGAGTCCGCTCCCAGCCTGAATCTTGGCAGCGATGCTTTCAAGTTCGAGCGCTGTCAGGGTCGCGAGAAGATTTCGTGGGAGAGTTGTCAACTGTCCGCGCCGCTCGGCCAAGCCTTCTCGGACGAGGAATCCCGCTCGGTCGGCGAGCGCCACGCGCACCTCGGAAGCGAACCCCGTCAGCGGAAGGTCGTCGCGTTGGTGTGCCAGCGGACGGTCCAACCAGGTGGCGCCGACCGCGCGCACTTGTCGTGCGATCGGGAGGTAGGATCGAACTTCCACCTGAATGCCTCCGGCACGGCGCGCGTCATAAGCTCGTCCCCGCTCGACCAGGTCCTTGGGCACGCGCCAGACGCCCTCCTCCAGGCGCTCGACGATGCCGGCCCGGCGAAGAGCCTCTAGCCTTCGCACGTGTGCCTCGACGAATCCCTCCGGATCGCGCCCTGGCCGGTTGTCGGCTCGCGCTACCGCGAGGTGCTCGGAATTTCGGTAGGTGCCATCGCGTGCCAGCGCGGCGATCGTCCGATCCGCTGGGCGGGGCGCCGGGCCATTTCTCACTGTGACGATCGCCCCGACCGGCAGTCCGCCGAGGTCCACCCGAGAGGGCACGGCGATGTGGTAGGCACGGCCATCGATTCCGTCCACGATCAGGTATCCGTTCTCGCCAAGGAGGTCGACGATGCCCTTGGCGACCAGCCGCCCGGTGACAGATTCGGCAAGCTCGGCATTTCCGAAGGTGGCAAGCTCTCGGCGCTGGCCCCCGAGCGCGCGCTGCATCCGGCGGATGATGTCACCCCGCTCCCCCATAGCGCGCAGCAGCGGCTCGAACTCTTGCGAGAGCCGCCAGCGGTCCGGCGCGAGGCGCTCAGCGAGGCCAAGCTCGCCGAGACGCTGCAGGCGGCCGACCAGAAGCGCTCGATGCTGTCGATCCTGGACCGCGGATGAAGACCCGGTGAGGTCCAGAGTACCGCCTTGCGCGATCTGCTGCAGGGTGCGATCGAGGCTCGTCCATCGCTCCTGCTCCACCTCGCGCGAGAAACTTTCGCGGATCTCCCGCTCGGTCCGCGGCCCGAGCCAGCGCGTGGCGAGCTCCGCGGCGCGATAGCGGATGCCGTGCGCGATGTAGTCGCCGGCAATGACGAGGTCCTCACCTGCCTCATCCTTGCCGCGCAAGAGGATGTGGATGTGGGGATTGTCGGTGTCCCAGTGATCGGTCGCTACCCACTCGAGCCGCGTCCCGAGGTCACGCTCCACCTGCGCCATGAGCTCGCGGGTGTAGGACTTCAGGTCGCCGATCTGGGCGCCATCCTCCGGCGAGACGATGATCTTGAAATGATGCCGGTCGGGTTCGATCCGGCGAGCGAAGGACTCGGCGTCAATCTGTTCTTGCTCTGCCGCCTCGAGGCGGCCGGGACTGCCATCCGGCTGTACACCGTCCCGCTCGATGTA
>JAPTUI010000228.1 GCA_028067895.1 Pseudomonadota bacterium
CGCTTCGGTGGCGAACCTGCGCATTGCGACCACCGAGTCGTGGCGAGACAAGCAAAGCGGTGAGCAGCAGGAGCGGACCGAGTGGCACCGCGTTGCGCTGTTCGGGCGTCTGGCCGAGGTGGCGAGCGAGTATCTGCGCAAGGGCTCGCAGGTCTACATCGAGGGAAGCCTGCGCACCCGCAAGTGGCAGGACAAGCAGGGTAACGAGCGCTACACCACGGAGATCGTCGCGAACGACATGCAGATGCTCGGCGGCCGCGGTGGGGGTGGGAGCGGCGGCGGGGGTTCGGGGGGTGGCGCGCCGCCGCGCGAGAGTTCCGATTACGGCCAGAGCACTGGCGGGGCGAGTGGCGGCAGCTCCGGCGGCGAAGGAACGGATTTCGATGACGATATTCCTTTTTAAATCAATGACTTGAGTGTGACTCTAGGGCGAGCTCCTGTGAGTTTGCGGGGGCTCGCGGTGCGGTTCGCCGGGGCGCTGGCGGTTGCGTCGCTGCCGGCGGCTGCACCCCTTGCGGCCGGGTCTGCCGGGGCCGTCCGGGTCGCCGCGAAGGCGGCCCACCGGCGCATCCGTCCCATGGGTCCCGCACGGGCCAATCGTGCCGGATCGGCGGCCCGCCCGAGCGCGCTGCGGCGTGCGACACAGCAATGGGCGGTGCAGTTCGCGTCCGGCGCGAGCTGCGGCAGATTGGACGCCAGGTGCGGCACGACTTCGCGTCCGCCGTTCAGTTCTGTCCGGCTGACGGGTTCGCGCGGCGACGCCGTGGCGGCGGGGACTGCCGGCGGACCAGCACTCTTCGACACTCCCGCCCGTGCCCTTCGCTCGATTCCGCCCCCGTGCGGTCGCGCGCACCGGCAGACCCATCGGGTGCTGCGGGGCGCCCGCCCCGGGAACCGAATCGGGGATCCGGACGGGGCGGCATATCGCAACATCATGAAAATCAATGAGATAATGAACGTGGGGCCGCCGTCGTGCGGCCGGGCCCTCCAGGCCGTAAAATTCCCGCTCTCCGTACCCCTTGAGCCTATGCCCCGCCACTATTACATCAAGACCTTCGGCTGCCAGATGAATGAGTACGATTCCGCCCGCATGGCGGACGTGCTGCGCGCCGGCGTGGGTCTCACCCCGACCGACGATCCTGCCGAAGCCGACGTGCTGCTGATGAATACCTGCTCGGTGCGCGAGAAGGCGCAGGAAAAGGTGTTCTCCCTGCTCGGGGAATGGCGGCAGCTGAAAGCACTGCGTCCCGAGGTGCTGATCGGCGTGGGTGGATGTGTGGCCAGTCAGGAAGGGGATGCGATCACGGCGCGTGCGCCGTTCGTCGATCTGGTGTTCGGTCCGCAGACGCTGCATCGCCTGCCGGAAATGATTGCCGCGTTGCACCGCACGGGCCGCGCCCAAGTGGACGTGAGCTTCCCGGAGATCGAAAAGTTCGATCATCTCCCAGCGCCGCGCACCGAAGGCAGCTCGGCATTCGTGTCGGTCATGGAGGGGTGCAGCAAGTACTGCAGCTTCTGCATCGTGCCCTATACGCGCGGTGAGGAAGTCAGCCGGCCGTTCGATTCGGTTCTGGAAGAGATTCATCAGCTCGCCGAGCAGGGCGTGCGTGAAGTGACGCTGCTCGGTCAGAACGTCAATGCCTACCGCGGTGCAATGCGCGACGGAGCGACCGTTGATCTCGCGACGCTCATTCATCACGTCGCGGCGCTGCCGGTCATCGAGCGGATCCGTTTCACCACCTCGCATCCGCTCGAATTCGACGACAGTCTCATCGAGGCCTACGCGAACGTGCCGAAGCTCGCCAATCATCTGCACCTGGCGGTGCAGAGTGGCTCGGACCGGGTGCTCGCGCTGATGAAACGCGGCTACACCGCGCTCGAATTCAAGCACAAGGTGCGCAGGCTGCGCGCAGTGCGGCCCGACATCAGTATCTCCTCGGACATCATCGTCGGGTTTCCGGGCGAGACCGAGCGCGATTTCGAGGCGACGCTCGCGCTGGTGCGCGATGCGCAGCTCGATCAGTCGTTCAGCTTCATCTACAGCCGCCGTCCCGGGACGCCCGCGGCCTCGCTGCCGGATGAGACGCCGGAGACCGTGAAGCACGAACGGTTGGCGCGCCTGCAGGCGCAGCTCGATCAGCAGTGCCTGCAGATCAGTGAACGCATGGTCGGCAGCGTGCAGCGCGTGCTCGTCGAGCGTCCGTCGAAAAAGGATGCGCGCGAGCTCGCCGGACGCACCGAGAACAATCGATGGATCAATTTCGCCGGCCCGCCTGAGCTCATCGGGCGGTTCGCGGACGTCGCGGTCACGGCGGCCCGCTCGCACAGTCTGCGTGGACGGCTCTGCTCGTGAGCGCACCGGACGCGCCGCGCGAGTTTGCACTGGCACCGGCGGACAACGCCCGTCTGGCCAATCTGTGCGGCCCGCTCGATGAGAACCTGCTTCTGCTCGAGAACCGGCTCGACGTGCAGATCCGACGCCGCGGCGACAGCTTCCAGGTGCTCGGGGCACGCGCCGACAGCGCCGAGCAGACGTTGCGCGAACTGTTTGCGCTCGCCGAGCGCGATGAAGTGACGCCCGAGCGCGTCCATCTGGCGCTGCGTGAACACGAGTCCGGCCGCACGCCGAGCGAGGAACACGAGGAGTCCTCCATTCGCCTGCCGCGCGGCGGACTGCGCGCGCGTGGCCACCACCAGCGCCAGTACCTGGCGCACATCCGCTCGCATGACCTCACCTTCGGCATCGGTCCGGCGGGTACTGGCAAGACCTACCTGGCGGTCGCCTGCGCCGTGGAGTCCCTGCAGGCCGAGACCATCCGGCGAGTCGTGCTCGTGAGGCCGGCCGTCGAGGCCGGCGAGCGGCTCGGCTTTCTGCCCGGGGATCTGACGCAAAAGGTCGATCCGTACCTGCGGCCGATGTACGACGCGCTCTACGAGATGCTCGGGTTCGACCGCGTGTCGCGGTTCATCGAGCGCAACGTGATCGAGGTGGCGCCGCTTGCTTTCATGCGCGGTCGCTCGCTCAACGACTCGTTCATCATCCTCGATGAGGCGCAGAACACCACCGTCGAGCAGATGAAGATGTTTCTGACGCGCATCGGCTTCGGCTCCAAGGCCGTGGTCACCGGGGATATCACCCAGACCGATCTGCCCGCCGGGCGCCAGTCCGGCCTCAGCCACGTCATCGATGTATTGCGCGGCGTGGATGGAGTGGCCTTTACGTTCTTCGATGCGCGCGACGTGGTGCGTCACCCGCTGGTGCAACGCATAGTGCAGGCATACGAATCCCGCACCGCAACTGCGCGTCAGGGGGATCCGTCCTGATGCGCACGCGCGCCGTGCGCATCGAACCTCGTCCGGTGCGCCTCGAGGTGCAGCGGCGCGTGCGTGCCTGGGCGCCGCGCAATACGGATTTCGCCCGTTGGGCTGCCGCAGCCCTCGGGCGGCGGGGTGCGAACCGTGAGGTCACCGTGCGCGTGGTGGGACCGGCGGAGAGCCGCCGGCTCAACACCCGTTACCGCGGCAAGGACAAGCCGACCAACGTGCTGTCGTTTTCAGCCGCCGCGCTGCCGGCGGCAGCTGCTGAGACCGCAGTGCCGCTCGGTGACCTCGTCATCTGCGCCCAGGTCGTGCGCACCGAGGCCCTGGCGCAGGGCAAGCCATTGCAGGCGCACTGGGCGCATCTTGTGGTGCACGGTGCGCTGCATCTGCTCGGCTACGATCACCAATCCGTGTCCGACGCGCGCCGTATGGAGCGACGCGAGATCAGCGTGCTGCGTGCGCTCGGGTTTGCCAATCCGTACCGGAGTATCCGATGAATCCCCCGGGTGAGACCCGCCAGTGGCTGAAGCGCCTGTGGCGCAGCTTCGCCGCCGAGCCACGCGACCGCCAGGATCTGCTGACACTGCTGCGCGAGGCACGCGAGCGGGGGCTGTTCCAGGCCGATGCCCTCACCATGATCGAGGGCGTGCTCGCCGTTTCCGATCTGCACGCGCGCGACGTGATGGTGCCGCGTGCGCAGATGGTGTGCGTGCAGCGCGACGATCCCGTCAAGCGGATCCTGCCGGTCGTGATCGAGTCGGGGCACTCGCGATTTCCGGTGCTCGACGAGGACCGCGACGACATCGCGGGCATTTTGCTCGCCAAGGACCTGCTGCGCCTGTGCAGTGACGAGGAGCGTGAACGCTTCGACATCCGCGAATACATGCGCCCGGCGGTGTTCGTGCCGGAATCGAAGCGGCTCGACGTGCTGTTGAAGGAGTTCCGCGGC
>JAPTUI010000283.1 GCA_028067895.1 Pseudomonadota bacterium
CTAAGGGGCCGCCGCGACGCAACGCACTGGCGGGCGCGGGGCCGGCTCAGGTGATCTGGGTGACGGCCGCCGGCGAGGTCACCACCGAGGGCAGCTCCTCGCCACCGACGAACGCCAGCAGCGCCGCGCGCGAGCGCATCGCGTCCCGGTAGCCGAGCTCGATGAGCGCGCGCGTGTAGGGCGCCTCGAACGTGAGGTAGCTGGTCAGCTGATGGCCGGAGACTTCCGGCCGTCCGCCGAACACGCGCAGCAGAGCGCGCAGTCCCCTCGGCATATCAGCGATGTGCCGCCCCGCGATCTCGTTCGGATCGACGCTCGGGGCGATCATGAGCGTGTTGATGTGCCGCACGGCGCGCGTCTGCGGAGCGGCCCGCACCAGCTGGTTGATGCGCTCGATGTGCTCCAGATCCCCGTAGAGCTGATCGGTGAACAACGTGTCGAGCATGAAGCCGAACACCTCCCCGGGGGTCGGCATGGTCGCCGGCCGGCTCGAGTCGGTGCCCGAGCCCTGCTCGGAACTCACCCCGATGGTGAGCAGACGGTCCGCACCGAGGTGGATCGGCGGACTGAGTGGATTGAGTTGGCGCATCGAGCCGTCGCCGAAAAATTCGCTGCCGAGCTTCATCGGTGCGAACAGCAGCGGAATCGCCACGCTCGCCATGATGTGATCGAGCGTCAACTCGGTGCGCCGCCCGACGTGCTGCACGCGCGACCACTCAGCCACCTGCGGCGCCGCATCGAAGAAGGCGACCGATTCACCCGTCGCATAACTGGTGGCGCACAGCGAACAGGCGCGCAGGTGACCGCGCTCGATGCTGCGGCGAATGCCGCTGATGTCGACCTCGTGCCCGAGCAGCTCGCGCAGCGGACTGGTGTCGAGCAGGGATTTCGGTGGCGAGAGCACCAGGCCGCCCGAGAGCAATGAGAGGATCCAGTGCAGTCCCGAGCGAACCATGTGCGGCCCGTCGACGTAAAATACCTGCTCGGTGCGGAAGTTCGCCCAGACCCGCTCCAGTCCCGCCACGCCCTGGCGCCAGACGTGCGCCTGCGCCGCGAGCACGCTCGCAGCCACCGCGCCGGCTGAAGTGCCGACGATGATCTGAAAGGGATTGCGCGCGCGCGGCAGCATCTGTGCCAGCGCGCGCAACACCCCGATCTGGTAGGCCGAACGCGCCCCGCCGCCCGTGAGAACCAGCGCCACGACGGGTCGCCGACGCGCCCCGCCGGCAAGTGCAGCCGGCGCCTTGGCATCGTTCCCCATCGGCGGCACCACGCCCTCAGGCCACCTCGAGGATCTGCAGCGAGTTCGTGCCGCCCTGCACGCCCGACTGCTCGCCCTTGGTGAGAATCACCAGATCCTTGCGCTCGACCAGCTTCAGCTCCAGCAGCCGCGTGAACAGCGTGTCGTACAGCTCACCGGTCGACTTCGCACGAGTCACGTCGAAGATGACCGGGTAGACGCCGCGGAACATGGTGACGCGCCGCCGGGTCGACTCGTGACGGGTGAAGGCGTAGATCGGGATGTCCGAGCGGATGCGCGACATCCACAGCGGGGTCGAACCGGATTCGGTCAGCGCGACGATGGCGCGCACCTTCATGTGGTTGGCGGCGTACATCACCGCCATGGCAATCGCTTCCTCACTGTCGCCGAATTGCCCCTCGGTACGATGCCGCTCGTTGCCGAGCGAGACCTGGTACTTCTCTGCGCCCTCGATGATCTGCGCCATCGCCTCCACGGCCCGCACCGGGTAGCGTCCGGCGGCCGTTTCCGCCGACAGCATCACCGCATCGGTGCCATCGAGAACCGCGTTGGCGACGTCACTGGCCTCGGCGCGGGTCGGAATCGGGCTCTGGATCATTGACTCCATCATCTGCGTCGCCGTGATTACCACACGATTCTGCGCCCGCGTCTTGTGAATGATGGTCTTCTGCAGCCCGGTGAGCTCCGCGTAGCCCATCTCCACACCGAGGTCGCCGCGCGCCACCATGACGACGTCGGACGCCTTGATGATGGCATCGAGATTGCTGATCGCCTCCTGACGCTCGACCTTTGCGACGATGCGCGTGTCGCGCCCGGCGCGGCGGGCCAGCGTGCGCGCCTGCTCGATGTCATCCGCGTCACGCGCGAAGGACACCGCGATGTAATCGACGCTCTCCTCCACGGCGACTCGGATATCCTCCTTGTCCTTGTCCGAGAGTGCCGGCGCGGAGATCCCGCCGCCCTGACGGTTGAGCCCCTTGCGGTTGGAGAGTTCCCCGCCGACCCGCACGTGAGTGTGGATGCGCGTACCGGCCACCCGGTCCACGTCGAGCACGATCTGCCCGTCGTTCAACAGCAGCGTATCGCCGCCCTTCACGTCGTGGATCAGGTTCTTGTAGGCCACCCCGACGCTCTCGAGGGTTCCGGCCTTCGGATCGAGGGCCGTGTCGAGCACGAACGGCTTGCCCTCGACCAGCATCACCTTGCCCTCGACGAAGCTCTCGATGCGGATCTTCGGTCCGGCGAGATCGAGCAGCACGCCCACGCACCGATTGGCGCGGTTCGCCGCTTCGCGCACCATCGCGAGGCGCCGGCGACGGTCATCCACCGTGCCGTGCGAGGCGTTCAGGCGCGCCACATCGAGGCCGGCGCGCATCATGTCGGTGAGGATCTGTACATCGTCTGTGGCCGGACCGACGGTCGCCACGATTTTGGTTCTTCTGAGCATAGGTTCAGCCGCGCGCGCGCTCCTCCAGGACTGCCACTGCCGGCAGCTTCTTACCTTCGACGAATTCCAGGAATGCTCCGCCGCCGGTCGAGATGTAGGAAATCCCATCCTCGACGCGGTACTTCTCGATCGCGGCCAGCGTGTCGCCGCCGCCGGCAAGGGAGAACGCCTTGCTGCGTGCGATCGCCTCGGCGATCGCACGGGTGCCCTCGCCGAACTGATCGAACTCGAACACCCCGACCGGCCCGTTCCAGAGAATGGTGCCCGCATCCTGCAGCAGCGCACCCAGCCGATCGGCGCTGTCCGGGCCGATGTCGAGGATCATCTCCTCGGCGCGCACCTCGTGAATCGAGCGCACGTCGGCATGTGCGGTGGCGGCGAACTCCTTGGCGACCACCACGTCGGTCGGCAGCGGGATTTCCGTGCCGCGCTCGCGCGCCCGCTCCATCAGCCGCCGCGCGACGTCGACCAGCTCCGACTCACACAGCGACTTGCCGACCTGCACCCCGGTGGCGGCGAGGAAGGTGTTGGCGATACCGCCGCCGACGATCAGCTTGTCGACCTTCTCGAGCAGCGACTCGAGCACGGTGAGCTTGGTCGAGACCTTCGAGCCGGCGACGATGGCCACCAGCGGCCGGGCCGGCTTCTCCAGCGCCCGCTCGAGCGCCTCGAGTTCCCCGACCAGCAGAGGCCCGGCGCAGGCCACCTTGGCGAAACGCGCCACCCCGTGCGTGCTCGCCTCGGCCCGGTGAGCGGTACCAAAGGCATCCATCACGAACACGTCACACAGCGCCGCCATGCGCCGCGCGAGCGTCTCGTCATCCTTCTTCTCGCCCTTGTTGAAACGCGCGTTCTCGCACAGCACGACGGTACCGGCCGGGCACTCGAGGCCCTCGAGCCAATCGCGCTTCAGCGGCACCGGTGTGCCGAGCAGCTCCGCGAGGCGCGCCGCCACCGGTTTCAGCGACAGCGCCTCGTCGAACGCGCCTTCCGTCGGCCGCCCGAGATGCGATACGACGAACACCTGGGCATGCTGATCGAGGGCATAGCGGATGGTCGGCAACGCTGCGCGGATGCGCGCATCGCTCGCCACCACGCCGTCCTTGATGGGGCAATTGAGGTCTTCCCGGATCAGGACCCGCTTGCCATGCAGGTCCGCGTCCGTCATGCGCAGGACGTTCATGACGCCTTGGACCAGGCAAGCGCGACGTCGATCATGCGGTTCGAGAAGCCCCACTCATTGTCGTACCAGGCGCACACCTTCACCAGCGTGCCACCGCTGACCTTGGTCAGCGTCGCATCGAACACCGAGGAGTGCGGATCGTGGTTGAAATCGCACGACACCAGCGGCGCGGTGTTGTAGCCGAGCACCCCCTGCCACGCAGAGGAAGCGGCCGCCGCGCGCACCACTTCGTTGACTTCCTCTACGGGGGTCGCCCGCTTGGCCATGAAGGTCAGGTCGACCATCGAGACGTTGATGGTGGGAACACGCACCGAGAAGCCGTCGAGCAGCCCTTTGAGCTCCGGCAGCACCAGACCCACGGCCGCCGCGGCCCC